>DATEPD010000378.1:0-10972 GCA_035273365.1 Nitrospiraceae bacterium
GAAGGGATCTCAGAATAGGCGAATAGAGAGCAAGAAGAAGCAAGGACGACTGAAGGCGTTGCGCAGAACGGTTGAATAATCCTCGCTTCAGGCTGTTCAAAATGGCCGTTCAGCAAAGCCGTAGCGAGATAGCGCGGTATACCCTCTGAGGTAGGTTGAGGGTCTGAGCGATGCGAGAACGTTGCTGGCAGCCTCTTTCAACAGCCCTCACTCGACGGAAGCGAGTGATCCAAGGATATGGTACCCACCATCGACATAGATCACTTCTCCAGTAATTCCACGTCCTAATGGACTGACCAAGAACAATGCTGTGTCGCCGACTTCGCCTTGTTCCGTTGCGCGGCGGAGAGGTGCGAATTCCCGGTGATGCTCCACCATCTTGCTGATGCCGGAGACGCCGCGGGCGGCAAGTGTCTTAATCGGACCGGCCGAGATGGCATTCACCCGGATGTGCCTGGGGCCAAGGTCATGGGCCAGATAGCGGACGGTAGCTTCGAGTGCAGCTTTGGCGACCCCCATCACATTGTAGTGGGGTACGACCCGCTCCGCTCCGAGATAGGTGAGCGTGATGACCGAGCCCCCGTCGGTCATCAACGGCAAGGCGGCTCTGGTTATGGCAACGAGCGAATAGGCGCTTACGGCGAGTGCTGTGGCAAATCCTTGCCGTGTGGTATTCACGAACTGGCCAGTGAGTTCATCGCGCGGCGCAAAGGCGACTGAGTGGACGAGGAAATCAAGCTTTGAAGATTCTTTTTCCACGTTCTGCATCAAAGCTGCGATCTGCGCGTCATCCCCCACGTCACAGGGAAAGGCTTTCGCGCCGGGTATGGTACGGACCAGTTCTTCGACGTTCTCCCGTAGCCGTTCGTTCTGGTAATTGAACAGCAGCTGGGCGCCCTGGTTTGCCGCCGATTGTGCGATGGCCCAGGCGATACTGTGCTTGTTTGCAACACCGACGATCAGCCCTTTTTTGCCTTCGAGCAACATAGATTTCTCTTCTCCTGATCTGGCCAACGCACTCTGCTGGGCACGGAAGATAGCACGATTCGTAGGCTTGTTCCAGAAGTGACACACGGCTTCCTGAAGGAGCTGAAACAGAGAGATAGAGGAGTTTCCGCTACTGTGCGGCGATGATGGTATAAGTGCTGTGCTTCTTGCGAGCTCGCTCCATGTTGTCGCGGAGGAGTTGAAAGACCGTAAGCATCTGACGATAGGAGTAATGGGCATTGCGACCGCTTGGATTCGGTAAAAGAAAGATCCGTGCCCCTGCGAGTTGCCTGGTGGTCACTCCAAGATTAAGTGGACCTTTCGCAGGTTCCTTGGGTGAGAAAAGCATTCGAAAGATCGTAACCCCCAAGAGAGCCACAATGAGGGGTTGGTAGCGTCTAATTTTTCGTTTTAGGCTCGCGACGCCTAATCGATACTCAACAGGGTCGAGGCCATTGATCCCAGCGGTCCAGCGGCCGATGATATTCGTAAGGCCGAGGCGCCATTCAGGTAGGCGCCTGTCCTCTCGGTATGTCAGGGGTTCGCTGACTAACTCTGATTCATGCAGAAGCTTCCAAAAGCGATTCGAATGCCCGGCAAAGTGATGGCCGGTCAGTGCTGAGCGGAGGCCAGGATTAATCCCGACAAAGAGCACGAGCACTCCCGGTTGCACGCAATCACGAAGTCGTCGGTATCGTCGTCTTGAGTTGCCCATATCAATCTGGGGCATTTTAGAGCGAGCTTCGCCATTTCTGCCACAGAAATGCGAGGCAAGCTCTTCCTAGCCAGTTCAATCAAAATGTATAACGCCTTGATACATATAAATTGTTACTAACCGGATGAGCCGGCACTAAGCTTGCTGCACTCATCGGCTGAGTGTCGACGAAAGACACAGTTCACAAACATTAACCAAACATTAACTGGGGGAGATACGTTATGAAGAGCATGTTGATGGCAGTCATGGCAGTGGCGGTGGTAGTGACGTTCAGTGCGCCTGCCTTTGCAGCTGACGAGAAGGACAAGAAGGATGAGAAGAAGGGCGGCCACGTCCTCGTGTACGGCGAAGAAAAGAAGAAGGATGAGAAGGGTGGAAAGTACGTTGATACCTACGGCGAGGAAAAGAAGAAAGACGAGAAGGGCGGCAAGTAATCGCCTTTTCTTTTGCGAGGCTAGTTAGCTTGAGGGGTCTCCTGCTTCATGCAGGAGACCCCTTGGCGTTTTTTCTACCTGGAACCTCGCCGAAGATAGACCGCTTGTAATCCGATGATCGACTTTGCGTCTCTAATCGCTCCCGTTTCAATCATCTTGATCGCTTCCAATAAAGGCACCTCGATCACTTGGAGAACCTCATCGCGATCGAGCTGTTGCCGACCCTCCGTCAACTCCGTCGCTTTGTAGACATGAATCACCTCGTCGGTGAACCCCGGTGCGGTAAAGATGCTGGAAAGGAGCTCAAGCTTGCCAGAACGGTATCCGATTTCCTCTTCAAGTTCGCGCGCCGCGCAGACCGTAGGGTCTTCACCAGGATGAAGTTTCCCCGCAGGGATCTCATAGATGAATCCTCCTGCCGCATGGCGGAACTGCCGAATTAAGATGACCGTGCCATCGTCTTTTAGCGGCACTACCGCGGCTGCTCCGGGATGGCGCACCACTTCCAAGTCGACCGTGATACCGTTGGGCAGGGTGATGGTGTCGACATTCAAGTTCACGACGATACCCGCATAGATCTGTTTTGTTCGCACAGGCTAGGCCTTGCGCTTTTTATAGAACGGCAGTTTGACGATCTGTGCTGGGACCAGCTTGCTGCGAATCTCGATCAAGATGGAAGCGCCAGGCTCTGCGTAACGCACGGGCACATAGCCCAGCCCGATGCCTTTCTGGAGAAGTGGCGAGAGATTGCCGCTCGTGACATCGCCGATGGGATGGGAGGTCGCAGGGTCGAGGATTCTGAATCCGTGGCGGGGCACGGCTTTCTCCACGAGTTCAAAGGCCACGAAGCGACGAGTGACCCCTGCCTGTTTCTGTGCCAGAAGCGCCTGACTACCGGTGAACTCCCCCTTTTGGAAACTGACGGTCCAATCCACATTGGCTTCGAGCGGCGTCGTGTCTTCATCCATGTCGTTGCCATAGAGCAAATAGCCCATTTCCAACCGGAGGAGATCCCTCGCGCCGAGCCCGGCCGGTTTGAGCCCCCAGGCTTGTCCCTTGTCTACGAGCAGGTCCCAGAGACAGCCAACTTTATCTGCATCGACATAGATCTCATAGCCCAATTCGCCAGTGTAACCAGTCCGAGCCAGCAAGCAGGACAGGCCGCCGATTATGCCGTTACACGTGTGATGGAGCTTCAGCCCTTCGAGCGCCGCCCCACCAAGGCTCATGAGCAGCTCGCGAGATTTGGGCCCTTGAACGGCCACCTGAGCCAATTCGACCGACCGGTCTTCGAGCCGAACGGTCTTGTCCTGGGCAAGCCGGGATTGCAGCCACGTCAAGATCTTCTCGCGGTTTGAGGCATTCACGCACAAAAGGAACTCATCGGAGGCGAGCCAATAGACGAAAATGTCGTCTTTGATGCCGCCATTTTCGTTGCAGACCATGGAATACTGGGCTTGAGAGATGGCGAGCTTTCCGACATCGTTGGTGGTGACTCGTTGAAGAAACGAAATTGCACCGGGCCCGACGATTCGCAGACGTCCCATATGGCTTACATCAAAGAGCCCGACATGGGAACGGACTGTGTGGTATTCGTCCAACACACCGCTGTATTGGATGGGCATCTCCCATCCGGTGAAGTCGACGAGTTTGGCGCCACAGATCTGATGATGCGTGAAGAGGGGCGTGCGCTGCATGACGTGAGTCACAGACCAAGCAGTTCGACGTCGAAAATTAACGTCGCATGTGGAGGAATCACACCGCCGGCACCCTGTGCGCCATAACCGAGCTTGGACGGAATGGTCAGCTTTCGCTTTCCTCCCACTTTCATGCCCTTGACACCCTCATCCCAGCCCTTAATGACTCGCCCGGCTCCCAGGGGAAAAGAGAAAGGCTGGCCCCGGTCCACGGAACTGTCAAATTTGTTCCCATTTTCAAGCCAACCTGTGTAATGCACGGTGACGGTTTGTCCTGCCTCTGCCGTCGCACCGGTGCCAATCGCAAGATCGATATACTGCAATCCCGACGACGTCGTGACCTCATTCCCTTCGGCACCTGCTTCTTGAAACGGCATGATGGTTCCTTCCTAATTGTCGGTCACTCAACCACGATGACCGACGACAAGAGAATACAGTAACTCTCGCGCGTACGGAAACCTCTCCGACATCTGGGCCGCTGGCACCTTATTCGAGAGTACCAGGAACGTGCTGCTCTCACTGACATTCCTCGTGAGAGTCAGGTTTGGAGAAAATGACCACACTGGCTGTGTAGCCGTGCAGGAAATTACGCCCTCCGACCGGACCGATCTCGCCTTGGGCAAAGAATCCGGCCGTGGGAATAGGACCGAGCCGCTCTTGCACGACCCCGCTGTCGTGATGGGGTCGGCCGAAGAGTCCCTCCCCCCGCCCGCAACAGCTGAATAGAAGGGCTCCGAGCGGTGGATTTCTGTGCGTCGTTCGATCTGCAGCCAGGAGAACGTGTAAGTCATCACTTGCAGATTTCGCATCGCGAAGGTGGAACTGCACGGTCTGGCCTTCCTGCACGACATCTCCGATCGCAACGGCTCCGGCCTGTTGATCCGCTCCGATGAGATTCCGAACGAGAAAGTCACCCCGCTCGAAATGACTCCCGTGCTCATCGATCACGATACCCAGATGCAACGCGCGGTGTGCATCGCGGCGTTGGGCGCCTCCCAGCGACTCAAAGACATCCTGAAGACGCGTCAAGGCCGGGACGCCGCCGAGTTCATAAATGAGGTTCTGCTCCGCCCTGGTGACAACAAACCGTTCGCCGATCGGACGACAGCCTTGCGAAGTCACGGTCCGGACAGCGATCGGTCCCGTGAGTTGCACCCCCACAACGCCTCCGTCAAAGGTCTGATCATTGAGGAGCAGTCGGTTCTCTCCTGAATCCTGGCCTCCACCAGCAAGGCCCCCGCCAACTATGCCGTGGGGATACCGGTCGGTCATTAGGGACAAGACTTCTTGCATCGGTGTCGAAAAGGGGTCAGCGAGGAGAAGAAAGATCGAATCCTCGAGACCAGGTTCTGGCCACCCCGGCATGCGAATTTGATCCTGCAGTTGAGACACGGAAATCTGAAGCGGGATCACTTTGACCTCAGGAAAACACGCGACCCACACCGTGAGGGCTGCAGAGGTTTCAATTTCTTCGGGGCCGGCGATCACACCTTCACCGGAACAACCCAGACAGACCTTTGCCCGAAGCTCGCTTCTGAGCATGGCTGAGATCATGGAGGCCTTGGCTGCATGGTGGGGGGAAAAGAAGACAAATGCCAGATCGATAGGGGCTGTGCCGATCTGCAGGCGAATGGAATCCGAGAGGTCGCGGGTGGCGGCTTCCGTATCGGTCTTACGTGAGAGAGCGGTCGCGAATTGAAGCACGGCCGAAGTGGTCGAGCCTCTGGAATGAGTCGTCATGGTATGCACACATCGGTCACCGATACGTTAGACCCCTGGGTCCATCCGTTCCGGGCGATCCTTCACCAATTTATTATAGTAGCGCCACATGTAAGAATGGTAGTCGTCGAGTTGTGCCAGGAGATAGTGCAGTTCTGCAGGATCTTGTGTCTCCAAGGCATGAACCATGCGGGATTCTAAGAACTCTGCGAACGCATTGGTTTTCCCCAGCACGGTTATGAGACTCAAGCCACCACCGAGTTGATACCCACTCATATTGATCCTCCACACGCAAGAGAGTCGCGAGAGAATAGCGAGGGAAGCAAGGGAAATGCAAGTGAGAGAATCATGGTGCCTGCGAGGTGTCGATTTTTTGCAATTACTTGGCCTGGTGATCGAGGATGGTGCGGAGTCTGCTGAGAGAGATCGCTTCGATTCGATGGCCGTCGCGGCCTACGACCGTCGTGGCCATGGTCAACGCGTTGAGAATGGCTTCTTCTGTGGCTTCGACCGTTGCTGTGATCAATGGGTTCAGGTGTGTGTCAGCGAAGTGTGTGTGCTGAAACGTCGGCTCTTTGGGATAGTGGGGAATGATGTTGGCTGTGGAAAAAGCCAACATGAAGTCGCCGCTGCCGTGGCGCGCGGTGGAGCCCGTCCGCGCCAGTCCGAGCGCGGCACGTTTCGCCAATCGCGTGAGCTGGCGGCCATCGAGCGGAGCATCGGTGGCGATGAGGACGATGATGGAGCCTTCACTTTGGCCCGATGAAAAAACCTGCGCGACGGGCGGAGCAGCCTCATACAGCCGACCGACCGGTACCCCGCCTACGACAAGCTCGGGCCGGCGTCCGTGGTTCGCATTGACAAGCACACCGATCGTGTAACCTCCTTCAGTCACTGGTAATCGGCGTGACGAGGTTCCGATACCACCCTTGAATCCATAGGACACCATGCCTGTTCCAGCACCGACTGTTCCTTCCTGCACGGCTCCGGATGAGGCGCTGTCGAGTGCCTGCACCACATCCGCCTCGGAAACATGTCGCCCTTGAATATCGTTGAGTCGCCCATCATCGCATTCGGCGACCACGGGCGTCAGAGTATCGTCGGTAATACCGATCTCCGGATAGCGTGCAATCATCCAGTTCATGATGCCGTTCGCCACTCGCGGCACGTTCAATGTATTGGTTAGAGCGATCGGATACTCGAGGAAACCCGATTCATTAATCCAGGCAAGCCCCGTCATCTCGCCGGTTCCATTGAGGATGAACGACCCAGCCGGCACTTTCTTGTGCCAAACATCGTCGCGAGGTATGACGACGGTCACACCGGTTCGTACCGGGCCGAATCCGGGCTTGAGCGGTCCATCTCCGGAGATGCGGGTGGTCTGGCCCACGGTGACGCCAGCCACGTCGGTAATCGCGTTAAGCGGTCCAGGGGTATAGGAGCCGACGACGATACCAAGAGCACGAGCTCGCGATCGGGATTCTTCCGGCTCGCTGGCTTGGGCAGACACGCACGAGGTTGTACAGGTCCCCATGGCCAGGATCAGTGGGATTGCCAGAAGAATTGTGCTGTTAGACCTCATGGTTCGATCCGACATAGGGAACGGTGACCTCAATCAGCAACAATCGGCACCCGGGCGTTTCAACCATGTGGCGATTTCCGGTGACGGATCATGCCGCGCCACGGAAGGAGAGTTTCACGATGAGGGTACTCCATTGTGCCGCGCGATTAGGTCCCAGGCTTCTTGAGCCGTCTCGGCGTAGTAAAACAGTTGAAGGTCTTGCTGGGTAATGAGCCCGTTCTCGATGAGCAACTGCCAATTGATCAGGCGTTCCCAAAAATCCCGTCCGACCAGCACGACGATCACGTTTTCGGTCTTGCCTGTCTGAAGAAGCGTCAGTGTCTCGAATAGCTCATCGAGAGTGCCAAATCCTCCGGGAAAAGCAACCAGGGCCTTGGCACGGATTAAGAAGTGCATTTTCCTGATGGCAAAATAGCGAAACTGAAAGCTGAGTTTCGGCGTGATATAGGGGTTCGGGTGCTGCTCGTGCGGTAAGGTGATATTCAGACCGATCGATTTCGCTCCCACATCTGCGGCTCCACGGTTTGCCGCTTCCATGATGCCCGGTCCTCCGCCGGTAACCATCACATAATCGCAACGGCCGTCGATCTGGCAAGTCGAGGAAACCAATCGGCCGAACTCACGCGCCACATCGTAGTACCTGGATAATTCCAGCTGGCGCCTGGCAACCGCGACCTTCTGTTGCCAAGTAGAATCGCTCGATGTTCGTGCGGCAGCTTCTTCGGCCAGCCGGAGAGTTTCTCGAGCGACTTGCGGTTCATGCAACCTCGCACTGCCGAAGACGACGATGGTCGACCGGACTCCCTCTTCACGCTGGATCAATTCGGGCTTGAGCAGTTCTAGGCCGATGCGAAGTGAACGGAGTTCTTCACGCTGGAGAAACTCCGTATCACGGTCGGCCGGGATGTAGGAGGAAGATCGTGCCGGGGTATCTTTGAAGACAGTGTTCTCGGGGGGCGGTTCAGTCATGGCGGAGGATTATAAACGGATGCCGAGCAACCAGCAATTCTCCCCATCCCGATGATGGCTGGTACCTCCAGGGCGCAAGGGCTATTCCTTGAACGGCCAGAGGCGAAATGCGGACGACTGCGCATGAAACGCGAAGCCATGCTCCTGGACAACCCAGCGGTCATTAAATGTGACCTGAAACACATCAACACCGAGCCCCCCTCCCCCAAGAACAAGGTCAGGTGAATAGAATGGAATCAGGAAGCGGAATCCCCACCCATAGTCAACGCGGAAGTACTTCCCGTCGGTGAAATGATACCGAGCGACGACACCGGCGTTCGATGAGAACATCTGGTTGGGCGCACCGAGTCTCTCAACGACCTCCTGTAGTTTCGTATCACCGTCCACAATGAAGCTCACGTCCTGTACCGAAAAAGGCTGGTTGAGGGCTACCCGTTGCCACACGATAGGGCCTCGGAAACATCCGGAAAGCGATATCAACCAGAGTACAGCACAAAGACCCATCTGCAAATTTCGTCGCATCATGCCGAGGTAACCAGTTGAGAGTTAATCGAAAGGCCAGAACTGGAATTTGAGAGGAGGTTTTTTCTTTCCAGCTATGACGTCTTCTACAACCCCCGCACTGTTGAAAATGACGAAGATATCCTCACTCTTGACGTTAGTCCGAGAAAAAATGAGAACATATCCTGATTTCACATCGTAGTGATAATAGTGAAAGATATCGCGCCCGTTGTCGTCGGTAATAATGCGATCTGGGGCCCCTAGAATTGTCGCGACCTCTGCCCTGGTGCTAATGTCTTTCTTGATCGTCGAGACGTCACCCTGGTTCATGTCTTCACCATAGGTTCCTCGAACGAACGCACAGCCGCTTCCCACTAGGAGCATAAGGGCCAGCCACGCCGTGACTGTGATCGCTCGATATTGCATATAGGGAATTTCACCGTCTCTGGAAGAGATCGCATTCATGAGCACTCCTTTGATGTTTTAGGAGGGAGAACAAAATCAGATTCGTAGATTTGATAGGTCGACCGTATGAGTCCGAGACGCTCATAGGTTGTCTGAGCGATGGGGTTGTCCTTGTCGACGTAAAGTCTCACGCCGCAGACGTCTGTGCGCATCCTGGCTTCTCGCATCACGGCCTGATGCATCAGCCTGAATACGCCTCGGCGGCGCCACGAGGCGTCCACGTATACACTCTGAATCCACCAAAACGCTCCGTTCCGCCAATCACTCCATTCATACGTGACCATTAGCTGTCCGAGAAGTTGGCGACGATCACCCTGTTCTTGTTCTGCAACGATGAAGAAGCCACGCGCGGGGGTTTCGATCAGAGCGATGGTTCCTAGATGCAGGCGATCGAGATCGAGACGGCGGCCTTCAGTTTCAAGAGCCATGGCTGCACTGAACAACGCGATCTTCACCACATCGTCTGGCCCGGCATGTCGGACGTTCATGTGGCCAAGGACTTGCATGGGGCTTAGATCGTTGTCTTGGGAGCTTGTAACCATCCGGTCGCCGGCTTATAGAAGCCGGCGGTACACTCCATCTTGATGGCATCTTCCGGTGGCAGATTGATGGGGCGGAGCTGTGGCTGGGGAACCAACGCGAGGAAACCGGTGAACGGATGGATGGCCGTGGGCACAAAGACCATGAGCAAATGTGTCGGAGTGACTTGCAACGCCGGCGGTGCGGTTCCCATGACAAAACCGATCGCCCAGAGTCCGTCTCGCGGAAACGGAAAGGCCACTACGGTGCTGCGCCCGAAGCGAGATCGGAAATTAAGAAGATCGGCCATCCCTTTTAGCGTGGCATAGACAGTGCGGATGAGCGGAACGTGCTCGATCCACCGTTCTGTTCTGGTGATCACACGCTGTCCAATAACATGGGTAGCGATGATGCCGATCATTACAACGAGGCATAAAAACAAGACAAGACTGATTCCAGGCCTCTGTCCGGCCGCGATATTCCAGGGAAGATCATGAATTAATTCGTTGAGTGCGGAGAATAGTGTGGAAAGGATAAAGAATGTGGCCCAGGCAGGCACAAGAACCAACAACCCGGCCAACGAGTATTTCCATAGGGTTTTTGACATCCCCGCTAACTTCCTTCTCTCTGATCAGGTGAGGCCTGTAGTGCAGAAACGGCTAGGTAAAATGGAGGCTGCACCCAGGGCTTGATCTCTTCGAGATCGGTGATCTATTGTACAAATACAAGACCAGCTAGATCCATATAAGGGGGATGTTATGGCAGAACGCACGGAAGCAAGGCGTCCGGTCAATATCGATAAAGATCTTCTCGCCATTCTCTGTTGCCCCGATACAAAACAGGATGTCCGCCTGGCTGATGAGGCACTGATTGCCAAGTTGAACGAGGCCGTGCACCGTGGACAATTGAAAAATAAGGCGAATAAGCCGATCACTGAACCCCTCGACGGAGGGTTGATCAGGGGCGATCGAAAGATCCTGTATCCCATCCGCGAAGACATTCCGGTCATGCTCATCGAAGAAGGTATCCCTTTGGAAGGGATAATCTAACAGGACTGACTGATCAGCCGATTTCGTCCAAGAGGATGCTGAAAAAGTCGTCCGTCTCACCCCCCAACCCTGGCGCGCCGAGACGCGCCTTTTCCCAAGCGGCGTTTTCGCTTCGCTCACAGCTCAACGTACAAACAGAACCTCTCGGAAGTTGAAAAGCTGGAGGGGGTTCCCGTTCGCCTAGACGAACGGCTCACACGTAGCGCGGTTTGTACCTCCTCGTCTCCTCACTCGTCACAGCCTTGTTCGAGAAACGGCGCGTCCGAATATTCGGTTCCATGTACGATGAGGGAAGATTCATTTCACCACGATCGTTATTGAGGCGCGACAGTGAT
>DATEPD010000379.1:0-4514 GCA_035273365.1 Nitrospiraceae bacterium
CATGGTGACCCGCGACAGCATGATGCGCAGACAAGCCGACGAGAGGCTGCGCGAAAGTGCAGAGCACTACCGTACCTTGTTCGAGTTAGCCCCCATCGCCGTCTACTCCTGTGATGCCTCCGGTGTCGTGCGGGAATATAACCAGCGCGCTGCTGAGCTGTGGGGCCGCTCACCGCAGCCGGGGGATACTGGCGAGCGATTCTGCGGCTCGTTCAAGATGTACCGCCCAGACGGCAGTCTTATGCCACACGAGCAATGTCCCATGGGCGACGTACTCAGCGGCAGGGTGCCCGGCATACAGAATGGGGAAGTACATATTGAACGGCCTGATGGTTCGCGCGTGATTGTGATTGTAAATATTGCTCCGGTGGCAGACGAGCGAGGCAGCATCGTCGGCGCGATTAATTGTTTCTATGATGTCACCGACCGCATACAGGTCGAGGAAACACGAGCTCGTCTCGCCGCCATCGTCGAATCGTCCGACGATGCCATTATCAGCACAGATCTCAACGGCATCATCACGAGTTGGAATCGCGGAGCGGAACGGCTCTATGGCTACACGGCTCAGGAAATGATTGGCCGCCCAGTGTCGAGGCTCATTCCGGCGGATCGGCACGATGAAGAGCTTACCATTCTCGATCGCATCCGCCACGGAAAGATGATCGACCATTATGAAACGGTCCGCTGCCGCAAAGATGCCACGCGGCTAGATATCTCATTGACAGTATCTCCCCTCATCAATGCAAGCGGTCAGATTGTCGGCGCCTCAAAAATTGCCCGTGACATCACTGAGCGGAAACGGGCTGAGCAGCGGCTACGAGCGTCTGAAGCACGCTATCGGCATCTCTATGAGGCGATTGACGAAGGGTTTTGTGTGATTCAAATGGTGTTTGATGCGAATAAGAAACCGGTTGACTATATTTTTCTCGAAGTCAATCCGGCTTTTGAAACGCAAACTGGCATTGTGAATGCACGAGGCCGGAGCATGCGCGCCATTGCCCTGCATCATGAAGACCACTGGTTTAAGATGTTCGGTCAAGTGGCCCTGACAGGCGAACCGACACGGTTTCAATATCCCGCTGCGGAATTGCATCGTTGGTATGAAGGCTATGCATATCGTCTGGGTGAGGCACATGAAAGAAAAGTCGCAATTTTGTTCAACGATATTTCGGCCCGCAAACGGACGGAAGAACGGCTCCAACAATTTAATGAGGAATTAGAATCGCGCGTGGCGGAACGGACAGCGGAGTTGAACCAGTCGCAGCAACGGCTGCGAGATTTGGCGGCGGCCCTGAACGTCACAGAACAGCGGGAGCGTCAGCGCTTGGCTACGGATCTGCATGATGAGCTCGGGCAGCTCCTTTCGGTAACCCGCATCAGGCTCGACCAGGCAAGACGGCAGCCAATGGAGCCGTCGCTCGCGAAGATGATTGTCGAGATGCAGACGGCTCTGGACAAAGCCTTGAGGTATACCCGAACGTTAGTCTCGCAGTTGAGCCCTCCTATGGCGGAGTTCGACTTGCCAATGGCGCTGCAATGGTTGACCGAACACATGCAACAGCAAAATCTCTCCGTGTTCTTGCATGTGAAGGGCAAGATTCTGCCATTACCGGAGGATCATGCGCTCCTCGTCTTTCAGTCGGTTCGTGAACTGCTCCATAATTGTGTGAAACACGCGCGCACGCATGAGGCCATCATGATTCTTCAACAGGTGGGTAGCTCCGTGCACCTTACCGTTTCCGATCAGGGCTGCGGGTTTGACCCATCGACGCTGGCTTCCGGATGCCATAGCGCTGGTGGTGGGTTCGGACTCTTCAGTATCTATGAGCGCATGGGCTCAATAGGCGGTCGATTCGATCTCGAATCGAAACCCGGTACGGGCACCTCGGCGACACTCATCGTGCCATTGACCGATGGGTCAGCTCCGTCCACTCTGGCGACGGGTCAGACATTGATGGTGGACGACGCGACCAGGCCGCTCATCCCCGATAGGACGGCAGAAAGGGCGAATCATTCACGGATCCGTGTCCTCGTCGCAGACGATCACGTGATGGTGCGTCAAGGTCTGTGCGGGTTATTGAAAGAGCACGATCATATAGAGATCATCGGTGAAGCGGCCAATGGGCAAGAAGCGGTCGCCTTGGCTAGACAGTTACAGCCCGATATCATCCTGATGGACGTCACCATGCCAAAAATGGACGGCATTGTAGCCACGCGGCAAATTAAAGCACAGCATCCCGGGATGATCGTCATTGGACTCTCGGTGAATAACACGAGCCAAGTGGAAGCGGCTATGAAAGAGGCCGGAGCCGCGGGATTTCTCAATAAAGAGGCGGCGGTCGACCAACTGCTTCGGATGATTCAGGCTGCATAAGGAGAGGACAATGTACATGTCGCGAAACTTCCAGTTTGATAAATCATGACAGAGAAACAACAGATTGGAACCCGCACTGGCATCAACACCCGTTACAGAGATAATCCAATATGCTATCAGCGGATGGAAAAATCCTAGAGTGACCTTTTGACGAAGAGAGAATCGGTGAAGCTCATCAGTGCCCGCCCATCGGGAAGAACGATACCCCGATGGATAGGGCGATCAGGACGATGATGATCCATTCCAGCACTTCCATGCGACGAGTGGTCGTGCGGTCCGACATCTTGCCATAGATGCTTTCCAACGTCTCCAGCTTGCGCAGAATGCTCGCATCCCAGGCTTCCAGGTGGAAACGCTGGGAGGCGAGACGATAGACACGCGCCAGGTACTGGTCGCCTAAGAGCTTTAAGGTATTTGTCACACGCTCGAAAAGAAGCGCGCCGTCGACTTGCAACTGCGCAATATGCATGGTGTCCTTGTCGTGCAAACCAGGGAGCGGCAGCAATCGCGGCTTACGAGTGAGCGCGGCATACCCCT
This sequence comes from Nitrospiraceae bacterium, assembly GCA_035273365.1. Classification (GTDB taxonomy): domain Bacteria; phylum Nitrospirota; class Nitrospiria; order Nitrospirales; family Nitrospiraceae; genus Palsa-1315. The sequence continues at coordinate 2,912 of DATEPD010000379.1, forward strand.
CATCCAGTGCTGCATCGAGCTGTTCATCAAGCATCCGCATTTCCAAGAGCTCTACATTGGCAAATTCCAGCACCGCTCGTACATCGTCCATCTCAATTCCGAACAGCACGGCCGAGTTCCAATCGATGAGGGCGGCATCTCCGACTCCATACGAAATCCGGCAGGATGTGGCATCTTGAATTTCCTGGTCTGCGAGGGGCGTTCGTTCGCCTCGAAGCAGCTGCGCCAATTCCGTCTCCCGGCTTGACCAAAGGGGGAGCGATTGCGCCGGCGAAGAGGATTCAATCGAGAAGATGATGTAATCCTCCACTTCTTTGGCGATCATGGGTCGTTCGATCGATGGACGGATCGCTTGAACAAGTTGCTCGACTCGCTTGCGTGATTCTGTCAGTAACGACTCGTTCGCGTAGAGCGACTCGCTGAGTTCCAGTAGGCCCTCGAAGGGACCGTCTAGCGTAAACCGGTAGGTGATCGTTACGGCGCCGAAGTCATATACCATCACTTCGACCGTAGGGCTGGATTGATACTGACCAACCGCGAGGCTGCCGCCTTCTTGCATGAGGCGAAGCGGTGCCGGTCGGTATTCAAAATACTGTGGGGCTCTTGTCTTATAGCGGAGGCGGCTTCGCTCCCGTTCAGCCGTAATCCGTCGAGTGACGTCCTCCAAATTGATCGACCATCCTATATCGTAGGCAAACACCGCATAACAGGTGCCTTTATTGATCGTCAATGATGTAATTGAAGAAGTGTGCATTGAACTCCTTGGCAAGAATTATTTTAACATCCGGAGAAAGACCAACGCATAACAGAAGACTCTCCGCCGACGGACTCTGTGAGAGGCCAAGGTACGTTTGGTGCCAAGGTGATGCCAAAACAGTCTGACGCAGGATGATCCATGGTGATGTGTGTCATCATAAATCCTGGTCTTTTGTTGCGATTCGTTCTATTGGTTATTGTGAGCGTAGGTCTTCTTCAAGAATCAAATCAGCTGCCCCCGCGGAGTCCCCGACACAAGGAGACTGACGCATGGCTGATATAATTGGGAGAACGCGATGACAAGTTCACGAGCCACTGTCGTACAATTCAGGACAGAGCCCATTGGATTGATTCGACAAGAAAATTAGATTCTTGCCTATAGGGCTTCGACCACGATTCGGCCATAAATCCGTTTAGATGCATCCGGTGCATGCGCAGCGTGACGGCGAACGCGCAACGTGGTGCAGGGAGACGGAAGTCAGGCATGCTCAAAGAAAAGAAGGCTCGACATCGTGAAGGTACCGGGCCTTTTTTCTTGCCCACTTGGGTCAGGGAAGAACTGTGGTGGTAAGGCGGAGGATCCCCTGTTTTCTGAAAGAATACACGTCGTTTGACGATTTGGATCGAGCCATCCAGCGTGCGATCGCGTTTGTGAGCCTGCTACCAAAGAAAGACCGGCATCGGCCCAGATAAGTTCCCTGGGTAGCCCTCTGGAACCTTGTCAGAAGCTCTAGGGAAATACCCAGTTCTCGCTGAATTCGTTTTCCATTATGGTTTGGCGCTAAGGAAGCGACGATGTTAGTCAGCACCATTCGTGAAATTACTGCGGAAGAAGAAGAAGTCCACC
>DATEPD010000380.1:0-7486 GCA_035273365.1 Nitrospiraceae bacterium
GTATGCAGGGCTGGTCGATACCGTGGTCCGACGAATGGAACGGGAACTCGGTCGCTCCGTCTATGTCATCGGGACCGGAGGACTCAGTTCCATCCTGTCAGCCGAAACCACTTCCATTCAAAAAATTGAACCTCTCCTGACGTTAGAAGGTCTTGAACTTCTCTACCGACGGGCTCAAGGTAGCCCCCCTCCAGCTCTGGTGGTCTAGTCATAGCGTGAAGCGCGAGAAAGGTGAGACGAGCGGGACAGGAAGACAGTTACTATGAGAAGTTCGGGGTTCGCAGTTCCAAAACCTCGCCCCCCCTCCCCCATTTCGCTTATCCCGTTACCCCAAATACCCTTCGTCTCGCCCGTCTCGCTTTTCCCGCCGGTCTCGCAGGACGGCGATTTTCAGCAGCCTGCTGAAAATAGCTGCCCCCCTACACAAGTAATTAATTTTTCTGGCCCAGTTGACTTTGTTTGTCATGTGGCTATCTTCACTCAGACGAAGGAGTCTTACATGACTGAAGAACATCAGAACGCGAATACAATCGACGACTTGGATCCCCTATCGGAGGGGGTCTCCTCGGTTACAGAGGAAGACAGCCATGTCGAGAAGCTTCAGCAGGCTCTCGCGGCAAAGGCTGAAGAGGTAAAGGGCTTGAACGACAAGTATCTCCGTCTTGCCGCTGAGTTCGATAACTATAAGCGATTGATTCAGAGGGACCAACGCGATCAGATCCGATTCGGCAATGAACAATTGCTAAAGGAACTTTTGCCGGTTGTCGATAATCTCGAACGGGCTATCAAGGCCTCAAGAAATGGGGGAAGCAGCGACGTCCTCATCCAGGGCGTGGATCTCACCCTCAAACAGTTGACTGGAGCCTTGACGAAGTTTCATGTCAATCCTGTCGAGACAGCCGGCCAACCGTTCGATCCCGCAAAGCATCAAGCTGTCACCTCCGTCGCATCCGAGAAGATTCCGGAGCGACATGTCGTGGATGAGTTTCAACGAGGATACCTCTTGCATGACCGTATTCTGCGGGCAGCCATGGTAAGTGTATCGACGGGAAAAGATAACAGCGCATCGGGAACAGATGACACGAACAGTTCATTGTCACAACATCATTAAGAACAGACCTAGTAAGGGAGGAGTAGTCACATGGGCAAAGTGATTGGCATCGACCTTGGAACCACGAACTCCTGCGTGTCTATCATGAGCGGCGGCGAACCGATTGTTATCGCGAACGCAGAAGGAGCCCGCACGACCCCGTCTGTGGTTGCCATCACAGAGAAAGGCGAGCGCCTCGTCGGACAGATTGCGAAGCGTCAAGCGATTACGAATCCGGAAAACACGATTTTCTCGGTCAAGCGCCTCATGGGCCGCAAGTTCCGTAGCCAACAAGTGACGGACGCAGCCAAGCGGCTGCCCTATAAGATCTCCGAGGGAGACAACGGCGATGCGCACGTCGAATTGCGCGGCAAGCGTTATAGCCCGCCGGAAATCTCTGCCATGATCCTGCAAAAGATGCGGCAAACCGCCGAGGACTACCTCGGTGAGAAAGTCACTGAAGCGGTCATCACCGTCCCAGCTTACTTCGACGACAGCCAGCGCCAGGCCACCAAAGATGCGGGCCAGATCGCGGGCTTGAATGTCCTCCGGATCATTAACGAACCGACCGCCGCGTCCCTCGCCTACGGTCTGGATAAGAAGAAGGACGAACGGATCGTCGTCTATGACCTGGGTGGCGGTACGTTCGACGTTTCCATTCTTGAGATCGGCGATGGCGTCTTCGAGGTTAAGTCGACCAATGGCGACACCTACCTCGGGGGCGACGACTTCGACCAGCGCGTCATGGACTGGTTGGTCGATGAATTCAAGAAGGATCAAGGCATTGATCTTCGGAAAGATCGGATGGCGCTCCAACGCCTGAAAGAGGCGGCGGAACGCGCCAAGATCGAACTCTCATCGTCACAAGAAACCGAGATCAATCTGCCCTTTGTCACCGCGGACGCCAACGGACCGAAACACCTGGTCACAAAACTGACCCGAGCAAAACTTGAGCAATTGGTCGAGGACCTGATTAAACGATCGATCGACCCCTGCAAGAAGGCACTCTCCGATGCCGGAGTCACCGCAGGCGACATCAAGGAAGTCGTCCTCGTCGGCGGCATGACCCGCATGCCGAAAGTCATTCAGGCCGTCAAAGAGTTCTTCGGAAAAGAACCGCACCGGGGTGTGAACCCCGACGAAGTGGTGGCGATCGGCGCCGCCATTCAAGGCGGTGTGCTGAAGGGCGAAGTGAAGGACGTGTTGCTCCTCGACGTGACGCCGCTCTCGCTGGGCATTGAAACCCTCGGCGGTGTCTTTACGAAGTTGATCGAGCGGAACACGACCGTCCCGACAAAAAAGAGCCAGGTCTTCTCGACGGCTGCCGACAATCAAACGGCGGTGACCATTCGAGTCTTCCAAGGCGAACGCGAGATGGCGAACGACAACAAGCTCCTCGGACAGTTCGACTTGGTCGGCATTCCTCCCGCACCCCGCGGGATGCCGCAAGTCGAAGTGACGTTTGACATCGACGCCAACGGCATCGTCCATGTCTCGGCCAAAGACTTGGCCACACAAAAAGAACAGTCCATCAAGATCACCGCGTCCAGCGGTTTGAGCAAGGAAGAAGTCGAGAAGCTGGTGAAGGATGCACAGGCCCATACGGAAGAAGATAAGAAGCGACGGAAGACCGCCGAAGCTAAGAACCAGGCCGACACACTGATCTATCAGACGGAAAAAAATCTGGGTGAGCATGGCGACAAGATCGCCGCAGAAGACAAGACCAAGATCCAGGACGCTGTGGCCGCACTGAAGAAAGCGATGGAGGGAACGGACCCCGAGGCGATCGAGTCGGCCACCCAAACATTGACGACTGCGTCTCACAAGTTAGCTGAAGAGATGTATAAGAAGGCCTCGGCATCGGCTGCAGCCGGCGGCGGCACCGACGGTGCCGGAGGAAACGGAGCCGCAGGAGGAGCCGGCGAGACCAAGACGGATGAGAAGGTCGTCGATGCGGAATTCGAAGAAGTAGACAAGGATAAGAAATAAGTTAGAATATCGTCAGTGAGACCGAGCTTCGTCGATGCACGGGGCTCGGTCTTGCTGCACTATCACACTGAGAGATGGCACCCGTGTCCAAGCGCGACTACTACGAAACCTTAGGTGTCGACCGAACCGCGTCCGAGGACGAGCTCAAGAAGGCCTATCGCAAGATGGCCCGCCAACACCATCCTGACCTCCAGACAGGAGAGGCCCAAAAGAAGTCGTCAGAAGAAAAGTTCAAAGAGGTCAATGAAGCCTACGAAACGCTGAGCGATCAGGAAAAACGCAAACGCTACGATATGTTCGGCCATGCCGGGGCTCAGCAGGGCGGCGGTCCGGATGGCTTCGGATTTGGCGGAAGCGGCTTTGGCGACGCCTTCAACGACATCTTCGAGGATTTTTTTGGGGGTCAACGAGGCGGCAATCGGGCGGAACGCGGCAACGACCTCCAGTACAATTTGGACCTGACCTTCGATGAAGCCGTCTATGGAAAAGAGGCCAAGCTCAAAATTCCGCGATGGGAGGTGTGCGGCGACTGTAACGGAACCGGGGCGAAAAGCGCGGCATCAGTCAAGACGTGCCCCAGTTGCAAAGGGGCCGGACAGATGCGGTTCCAGCAAGGGTTCTTCAGCATCACCCGTCCCTGCGGCCAATGCCAGGGGGCGGGACGAATCGTCACAGAGCCCTGTCCTGCCTGCCAGGGCCGTCAACGCATTTATCGAGAGCGGACCATCGCCGTCCACATCCCCGCCGGCATCGAATCCGGCATGCGTCTGCGCCTCTCGAACGAGGGCGAACACGGGGTCAATTCAGGCCCGCCAGGCGATCTCTACGTGGCCATTACTGTCAAACCGCACCCGATCTTCACTCGTCAAGGTCACGATATCCTCTGTGACGTCCCGATTCAATTTGTCACCGCCATACTCGGAGGAAAGATTGAGGTCCCTACGCTGAAAGGCACGACGGTCATCAAAATTCCTCCCGGCACGCAGCAGGACAAGACCCTGCGCATCAAAGGTTTGGGCGTTCCCAGTCTCAAGAACCACAGTACCGGCGACCAATTATTTGTTATTAAGATTCAAATTCCTACCAAACTGACCGCTCGCCAGAAAGAATTGCTCAAAGAATTTGCCAAAGAGACTGGCATGCCGGTAGAAGAAGACGGCGACGGTTTCTTCGACAAGATGAAGACCTTCTTCGAATAACACCGACGGTCATCGCGCAGAACCCGCATCATGTCCACGTTCTTTGTCGCCCCTGACGCCATCACTCCACCCACGATCCGCATAACCGGTGATCTTCTCCATCATCTTCGCGATAGTCTCCGCCTGCACGCTGGGGACTCCCTCACCCTGAACGACGGATGCGGAACCCGCTATCGTGTAGAAGTGACCCACGTCAGCCCTCAGGCCATCGACAACCGTATCATCGACCAAACGATCGAGCCGGCACGCCGAACCTCACCCATCGTGCTCGGACAAGCGTTGGTCAAAGGCGACAAGATGGACTGGGTCATTCAGAAGGCGACAGAACTCGGAGTTGCGGCTATCGTACCCATTCACAGCACACACAGCGTCATCAAACCCAACCCGGATCGCCTCGAACATCAACGGGCCAGATGGAATCGTATCGCACGAGACGCCGCACAGCAGTCGGAACGGTGGACCATTCCCATCATCACAGACCCGGTAGACCTCACAGAGGTCTGCCGGCAATATGCCTCAGCGCCACTGAAGGGTATGTTCGTGGAGCGCTCCACCGGCCCTTCGCTCGCAACCATCACGTTGCCAATGGATCAACAGCAGCCAATAATTTTATTGATAGGGCCGGAAGGGGGATGGGCACCGGACGAACAACGTCTTGCACAGGAGCTGGGATTCCTCCCGCTCACCCTCGGACCGCGAATCCTGCGGGCCGAGACCGCAGCGATCGCCGCGCTCAGCATTCTCCAATCACGACTCGATGAGATGGCCAGCGAGACAAGCTAGACGTGCGCGACAGGCGCGACTCGCAAAAATAGAACTTCCGGGCCGTCCCGCTTTTCTCACAAGTCTCGCGAATCCCGCGCAGATAACGAAATACGGTTCACACTTCACGCCTGCGGTCATCGGCCCGTAGTCAGATGAATGATCGTGCCTTTTTCTCCGCTGGCCCAGCCCTCTGTTCCAATAGGGAACGAGAGGCCGAACAGCGAGACCTTCGCAATCGCACCCTGCTCAATCCATGTGAAACCGCTATCGGTGCTCCGATAGACCATGCCCCGTTCCCCCACAATCCATCCGGTCTGAGGGTCGGTAAAACGCACTCGTAAGAGGTCGGTCAGTTTCGTACAGGTGCTGGTGCAGGGTAAGGTCCGATCGATCCAGTGATTCCCGCCATCAGTTGTCTGGAAGATGGCACCGGCATTCCCCACGGTCAACCCGGTCGAGGTATCTGAAAAATACACATCGAACAGCGTGACAGCCCCCTGGGTCTCTTGCGGGGTCCACGTCATCCCGCCATCGTCGGTCATCAAGACGGTTCCCACTGCCCCAACCACTGTCCCACGCTGAGCAGTGAGAAATTGAATGCCATAAAGCGCCGCACTCGTCCTGCTTGCTTGATCGACCCAATGAGACCCGCCGTCCTTTGTGTGAAGAATGGTTCCGTTACCACCGACCACCCACCCCTCACTGGGCGACACGAACGAGAGACCATACAACGGCACCTGCGTATCGAGGAGTTGCGCTTGCCAGGTATTTCCCCCGTCTTGACTGCGGCGAATCGTCCCATTGGCTCCGACCACCCATCCCTGTTTCTCGTCGACAAAGAAGACACCCGAGAGGCTTGCCGTAGTGCCAGTAATGATCTTCTTCCATTTCTTCCCGCCATCGACCGTCTTTAGAATCGTGCCCCCGGACCCAACAGCCCAGCCCAGTTGAGGCGAATGAAAGTAGAGCCCCATCAGGAGGGCTTCCGTAGAGCTCACTTGGGGAGTAATTGTCAGACGACCATCAGCAGTCCACGCGGGCGATGCACACAACAGCATCGCCAGCACGAAGGCTACAAGGCATCCGCCACGTGACGAAGTGGAGACTCTCAATGATCTAGCAGTCTGCGGAGAAACTTGGTGGACACGCCAGAATTTCATTAGCCTGTACGTCTGGGACAACAGGAGCACACCACGCAGGATGCTCAAAAAGACCGTCCAGCAAGGCCACAGCCGAAGAAAGCACCGCAGGCGTACCCTCTCGGGTACGTTGAGGATGCTTTCGAGGTGAGAACGAAGCTGGCGGACTTTTTCAGCATCCTGCTGGACAATCCATCTCTCACTGGCTGGTGTCGGCATCAGGGCGGTTTTTATTGAAGTAGTCCGAATCCGGCATGCCCTTGGCTATAATGGTGAAGGTACCCACGTCCAACGTCAGCCACTTCTTCGGAGTACAACACCTATTGTCAGGCTGTACGTCCCAGGAACCGCGTCGCACGATCAACGGACCAGTCGCGAGCTCATTGAAGAATTCATTGCGCTTCCCCACACCATAGAGATTCCGATGAGGTACTCGTACGACGATTTCCGTATCTGTCCAGGAGATCACCTGCGCCGCGACATTGCTGAACAGCACTTCCGTACGCGAAACGTTGTCGCCCAAGTCAATATAGTCCCGCCGCTTGTAGGCGCCCTGATTGATGCCCAAATCGGCATGTTCGGCTGTTTTCAAGAACGAGCCGAACCCCGACCCCTTGATCGTAATCAGCTCATCGAGTCCGCCTGAGTGCGGGCTGTAGGAATCGATCTTTGGCGTCACGAGCGTAAAGACCCCCGCTTCAGTCTGTAGCGTCTCCTTCGTCGCACAACAGGAGCCGTCGGAGTTGGGCTTTGTCGCGCCTCGATAGATCACGACCGGCCCGCTCTTCGCACTGAAGGGCACCCACACATCAATGCGATCGTCCTGCCAGCGATAGATCACTGCGCGAATCCCTCCAATATCGACACGATTCTCTCCCGTATCGAAATCGGTAAAGGCGTAGGGGGTCGCTCCACTTTCCGAATAGAATCCGAAATGTTCCCCGCTGATCCTGAGCAGAGTCCCAATTGGGGCGGCAGGAGGAGTCATGGCGGTCACTTTAGGCACGTGAACTGTGAAAGTCCCTACCGTTCGTTCATGTCCCTGCAGAGTCAGCACGATGGGCCCGGTCTCCGCATCCATCGGAAGGTGCACAACGATGGCGTTATCGGACCACTGGGCGAGGGTGGCGAGGTGTCCACCGAACGTCACTTTGTCACCAGCGGCCTTTGTTGCGCCAAAACCCTGGCCGAATAGGACCACCTTGGTCCCGACTGGTCCACTCACAGGATCGACGCGAACGCTGGGAATCAGCCTCAGTGGAACGGCATTGCTCACCGTGTACTGGACCGGAGCGCAACAGGAC
>DATEPD010000381.1:0-6058 GCA_035273365.1 Nitrospiraceae bacterium
ATACGTTTTTCCGCAAGATCCTGTGGTCTGCGGACTTCGAATGCTTTTCGCAGGTTTCGTAACCGTGCCTGTCGCGTGAGTGTGGTTTGAGGATCGGTGTCGTTGATCCTGACGAGGTTTGTCGTCGAAACCGGGCGGACCAGATGACGGCTGAGCTGATCGGCCAATAGCAAAGATTGGTTAAATTCACGTGCGCGCAAGCGGGTCGGGTGTATGGGCACAGGGACAATTACGTCGACGTCGATCCCGCTTGGCAAGGCGCTGATCATGAGTCGTGCGAGTGGTCGTGCCAGTGTATGTTTGCCCCGATACTTGAACGAGCATATGGCTTCTCGCAATGGCGAAAGATAGGGGAAGAGGGTCCAGGCCCGCTGAAAATCAGGCGGCTGTTCCTGGCACTGTTGACATTGATGGTTCGGAGTATAGGCTGTGGCCGCCGGCGAGACAAACGGCTGATCACAACGGGAACAAACCGGCTGCTGGAGTGGACGGATGGTTTGCCAGCACGCGCTACAGAAGAAGGGCACCGGATCGGTGCTGAGTGAATGTCCACAGGCACAGCATTCGACCGGCAGCACAAACCGGATGGCCTGACGGCACCATCCGATGAGACGATCATGTGTTTCTTCGGGTAACATCGCAGGGGAAGGATTCCACGAATGTGTGTGTGTTCTTCTAGGAGAATATGCGTCGCCTGTCAAGGTTGTTGCTCTGTAAATGGTTATGATATACGAAGGCAGCAGGATGTTAAATGAACTCGATCAACCTATCCCTCCCGGGTCAGAGTAGTAAGGAGAGAGAAAGCACATGGTAACCTTCGATCAGGTATCGAAGATTTATGAACGGGGTGGCGACACCATCACCGGGCTCGATCGGGTCACGGTTGAAGTGGCGAAGGGAGACTTCTGTGCGTTTATCGGTCCCAGCGGTTGCGGGAAGAGTACGTTGCTCAATCTGGTTGCCGGATTGGATGTGCCCACCTCGGGGGATATCCTTCTTGGAGGGCAGTCGACCAGTCGATTCACAAACCACGACTGGACAAGGGTCAGGCGGGAAACAGTCGGGATTATTTTCCAAGCATTCCATCTGATTCCCGGGCTGACGGCTGCGGAGAATGTCGCGTTTCCCCTGTTGCTGCGCGGGGAGCGAGGGGCATCGGTCCAATCTCGAGTCGAGGAGATGCTCGATGTCGTGTCGATGACCGCAAGACGACACCATCGCCCCAGCGAGCTCTCGGGCGGGGAACAGCAGCGTGTGGCGATTGCGCGAGCCATTGTGCATCAACCCCAGATCATTCTCGCTGACGAGCCGACCGGCAATTTGGATTCCCAGCATGGGGCCGAGATCATCGTCCTCCTTCGGTCGCTCGTCCAGCGCTTTCGGCAAACAATATTATTGGTCACTCACAGCACGGCGGCCGCAGAGGCTGCTGATTATGTCTGGGCTATGAAGGATGGGCAGCTGGTGTCAAGAACACAGCATGAGCCTGTCACGGAAGTCGCGTGATGGATCTTTCGACCACCATTGCCGGCGTGCGATTTCCCAGTTGCTTCATGAATGCTTCGGGAGCCCTCTGTGTCACGCGTGAAGAATTACTGGTCCTTGGCCGATCTCGTGCCGGGGCTATCGTCACCAAGTCGATGACAGTTGAGCCTCGTGACGGTAATCTGACGCCCCGGTACTATGGGTTTTCCGGTGGGTCCATCAACTCCATGGGCTTGCCGAACCTTGGGTACAAGGCGTACGCTGCACTCATTCCTGAATTGAAGACGCTCGGCAAGCCGGTCATCGCCAGTGTGGCGGGTCTTTGTGAAGATGATTTCCCGACGATCGCGGCCGTGGTTAATGCGGCGAATCCCGACTTGATCGAAGTCAATCTCTCCTGTCCCAACATTCCGGGCAAACCTCAGATCGGATATGATGCCGAAGCGTCCGAGCGTCTGCTGAAGCGGGTTCGCAAGGTGATCACGGTTCCGATGGGGGTCAAGTTGCCTCCGTATTTCGATCCGGCTCATCATGCGGTGATGGGAGAGGTGATCCTCCGTTGTGGGGTCGATTTTCTCAATTTGATTAACTCGGTCGGCAACGGGCTCGTCGTCGATCCGGAGCGGGAGGTTGTCCTCATTAAGCCTAAGGGTGGGTTCGGTGGATTGGGTGGCGCGATTATCAAGCCGGTTGCCCTGGCAAACGTGTGGGCCTTTTGGAAGATCTTCGAAGGGCGCATGCCGATTATCGGGACCGGCGGCGTGGTCAACGGCGTGGATGCGTTCGAACACCTGCTCTGTGGTGCCTCGGCGGTACAGATCGGGACGGTTTTGGTCGAGGAGGGGGTCGACGTGTTCGGCCGATTGGAAATGGAGTTGACGGCGCAGCTCAGCAAAAAAGGCTATACGAAGGTAGAGGAGTGCCGGGGAAAGCTGAAGGAGCTGTAGACCTACTTGGTTCCGAATGTCTTGGCTAGCAAACCCAGCTGCAGCGCTCGTCGGAGTAGCTGTGCCACGTTTCTCACATTCAACCGTCGCATCAGGTTGAATCGGTGCACTTCGACCGTGCGCACGCTGATCGCCAGCACCTCCGAAATCTCACGGTTCGTATGCCCGATTGATACCAGGCGAAGAATGTCACGCTGCCGAGGTGTGAGGAGATCGACGTCGATCTCTTCCTGTAACGGCTGGATTCTTCGGTTCAGAGCAGTTCGTGCGCCCATCAATAACCTCTTATGATCAACTCAGGCGAGTCTAGCAAAGGTGTGAATCGCTGTAAACCAAACTGCCAATTTGTGCAGGACACAGTTACTGGCCCAATTGATGTGAGTTTTCTCTATCCCTTCATCCATCAGGATCCGCCCCATAAGATTCGTATCCCACAGTACAGCAGACCGGGGCGAGAGGAAGCACAGGTTGATAACATCGTTCCGTTCTTCCATGTATCACACGTCACGTTCTATGGTGCTGGCAGACTCTTTCCATATCCTGCTATGCCCTAGATGACTATACCACTCCTGCTCCCACTCGCTCTAATTCGCGCTCATGCCCTCCAGCGGCCGTTTCGTGCGCTTCTCAGCATTGCCGGAGTGGCGCTGGGTGTTCTGGCCTCTGTGGCCATTGGGACGGCAAACGTGCAAGTCCTGCGATCGTTCGAACAAGCCGTCACGACAGTTGCCGGTCCTGCCACATTGGAAGTCGGAGGCCATGAGCTCGGAGTCGATGAATCGGTTATTACGGCCATTCGTGCGGTTGAGGGGGTGGTGAGCGCCGCTCCGGTCATTGAAGAAGCAGTCGTGATCGCTCAGGGAAAGTCGTCTGGCCAGACGCTTGAGATATTGGGGCTGGATCTACTTGCGGAGGCCAGGACGCGTGGATTTCAGATGTTGGAGGCTGACACCGAGGCGGCGCTGGAGGCACTCCTGGCTCCGGACTCCCTGTATCTTGGTCGACAGGTTGCTGCCGACTGGAATCTGGGAGTCGGGAGTATCGTCGAGGGGACAGTGGGAGGGCGTCTCGTACGGTTACGAGTCGTAGGACTCATTCATAACGAAGCAGCGCGCTCGTCCCTTTGGGATCGGTTGGCCGTCATGGATATTGCTGCGGCGCAGTTGTTGTTCCAATCGATTGGACGGCTAGATCGGATCGAGCTGGTGACAACGCCTGATCGACCGCTCGACGACATCGCGTCCTCTCTGCGTGCCGTCCTTCCCCCTCACCTTGTCGTACAACGTCCAGCGCAACGGACGAAACAGGTTGAAAACATGGTGTGGGCATTCCAACTCAATCTGGCGATCATGAGCTGGGTCGGGCTGCTTGTTGGGATGTTCTTGATCTACAACACGATAGCCTTTGTTGTCACGCAACGGAGGCGTGAGATTGGCATTTATCGCGCACTCGGCATGACGGAATGGCGGGTGGCCGGCCTGTTTCTCTTGGAAGCAGGGTTGCTGGGTCTTTTGGGCGGGCTTTTGGGAGGTTTTGGTGGGGTCTGGCTTTCCAGGAGCTTGGTGTCGCTCGTGAGCCGAACGATCTCAGACCTGTATGTGCCGGTCACGTCCGGCGGATTGATTCTGTCGATGGACATGCTGACGTTTGTGGCTGTGGCGAAGGGCGTGCTGCTTGGGACCGTGGTCTCGATGGTTGGAGCCTTGGGCCCCAGTGTGGAAGCCGGGCGAACTGTGACGGTCCGTGCCTTGGCACCGGGGGACTATGAGTCGACCCATCGGCTGAGAGCGGGCCTGTGTGGATGGATCAGCCTCGTGTTACTGGCAGTGGCAGGTCTCTGCTCGCTAATGGGCCCGGTCGGAGACCTTCCGCTTTTCGGCTATATCGCGACGCTCTGTGTCTTGGGATCACTCTCCTTTCTCGCGCCACTCTGTATCCAGGCGTTGGGCATGCGACGCCCTCGGCATGAAAGCCAGACAATGATGCTCGGGGGAAATCTCCGTCTCATTGCGGCCGACCAGGCAGCGCGCCATCCGGGTCGAAATTCGGTCACGGTGTCGGCATTGATGGTGGGATTGTCGATCATGATCGGTGTGGCCGTTATGGTTCGCAGCTTTCGTGACACGGTCGAAGCCTGGGTCGATGAGACCGTGATGGCCGATCTCGTCGTAGCCCCGCAGGCCTGGCTCCAGGGTAAGCAGGTCGGGCAAGCGTCGAGCGCCTTGCCAGGGACCTGGCGGTCGACCCTTTCGGCGATTGACGGCATTGCCGCGGTCGATGCTCTTCGGGAGGTGTCTGTGGATGTCGATGGTCAGCCAGTGGCGTTGGTATCACGTGATTTCCGGCTCCATGCTCAGCGCAGCCGGTATCGGATGATTCATGGAGATTCGACGACGGCCCTGCGGCGAGCAGCCGAGACCGGAGGTGTGCTCCTTTCGGAAGTGTTGGCGACTCGGTTACGGCTTCATGAGGGGAGCAAAGTTTCGATCACGACGCCGGCAGGACCCGTTGCTGTGTCCGTCGAGGGAGTTTTTTACGATTACGCGACCGACGGTGGGAAGATGGTGATAGATCGCGCATGGTATCAGAAAGAATGGCATGATGACCGGGTGTCGGTGTTTTCAATATACATGGATGCCGGGGTCGATGCAGAACAGGTTCGGCAGTCGATTATCACGCATGTTACCGGGCTGGATGGAACGACAGTCCCACCGTTGGTGATCAGAAACCACGAGTTGCGGAAGGAGATTCTCGAGATCTTCGACCGCTCCTTCGTGCTGACCTATGTCCTTGAAGCCATTGCTGTGTTGGTGGCTGTGCTCGGCATCGTCAATACCTTGGTAACGGCTGTCTTAGAACGTCGGCGTGAATTCGCCACCTTGCGGGCTATCGGCGCCGGCACGAGGCAAGTGGAGCGATTGGTCTTGTGGGAAGCAGCCTATCTCGGGTTGATCGGGGCCGTGTTGGGCGTCGTGGGAGGCTTGCTACTCGCCCTACTGCTTATCCACGTGGTCAATAAACAATCCTTTGGTTGGTCGATTCAGTTGACAGTTCCCGGCGGATTGATTCTGCAAGCCATCGCACTTGCACTTACAGCTGCCTTGGTGGCCGGCTATTTCCCCGCCCGCTGGGCCGCACGACAGCCGCTGGTGGAGGGGTTAAGAGAAGAATAGACGACCTCGTTCATTCCCGTGCTCGCGCAACGCGCGGCCTCGGAAGGCCCTCATTGGACGCCACCCCTCTTGGTCCGCGTTTGAATCATAAATTGACTAATGCGTGACTCACCCATTAATAACCGACTCTGAAAAGACTCGCGGTACATTTTCTTCCAGTCCTTCTGATCGAAAGTCTCTCTAATTTCAGAGCATTCCTCACACTGATGAGGAGGGCAAAGTTCAAAGAAACTCTCTCCTTAAGGGCGGCAATTCTTTGTTTCGGTATGGGCATCTCGTGGCTTTGTTCTCCACTCGCCTAAAGTAAGAGCAGCTGGTTTGTTTGATAGAGCGCTCGGGAAAGTGTCGTCGCGCCCCAAATGGAAGAGTCAGCAAAAGTCGCCTCGAGCGTAAAACTAAGGCTAAAGAAAGAAGATTAGCGGTGGTCTAGCTTGCCACCGGCTGCTGGTAATC
>DATEPD010000382.1:0-5761 GCA_035273365.1 Nitrospiraceae bacterium
CGGACCCGCACATCGTCCATGAGGACTCGGTAAACCGTTGGGTGGGGATCGTCGATTGTGATCTGTGGAAAGGTGGGCGATCTGTCACGGGCCTGTTTTCTACCTGTTTTTCTGTGTCTCTATTTCTTCGTCTTCCTCCAAGGAATCGGGATGCGAGGTGTCTATCATGAGTGAGGAGCCCGGAAGACGATACCGTTCTTCTGCCCAGGTACCGAGGTCGGTGACTTGACATCGTTCGGAGCAGAAGGGGCGCCAGGGGTTACCTTCCCAGGTGCTGGGTTGGTCACAGAGAGGACAAATCATACTTGGCATTGTACCACGCTGAATCCGTGGATAGGTTAGCGATCAACTCGGACGGACTTTTTTTATATGGTGGCGACTTGCAGCAATCGGTGGAGGCGGCGCTGATCGATCTCTGACAGGCTGAGGAATTCGACGCCGAACTCCCCGCCATTGTTCCAACGGACCGAGGCGGACTCGATTGTAATGGGCGAACCCAGATCGGTTGCCCTGATGAGGATTCTCACTGCTGAACCGAGCTGAACCGACGACATGCTGGTGACGGCGCATCCTCCGGCAGATAGGTCGAACATGGTGCCTTCGCGGATGTCTGTCTTGTTGCTGCTGGAGAAGAAGACCTGCATGTCAACGGGGATGCGTGGATATTCTCGGCACTCAATCATTCAATCACTCTTCCGGTTCAAGGTATCTCATTGTGTCGACACCTTTGTTCCCGCCAGTTAGACGCCCCAGCGCTTTGTTACAGCACCATGCGAGAACTGTATGATGGCCTGAAGAAGTTTACGGCTATGGAAGTCGAAGACCTATGCGATCGCCTTTTGCCACACCTTCGTGACCAACCCGACATATGAGACGTCAAGAATCATGCTGTTGAATGGTAAGCGATAACGCTCCTGTCATTGATTCTCCCTAGTTATTTCAATAGTAGCAGGGATGCTGGGTCTGTAAAGTGGTTCCAACAGGTCGAAAAGAGAGAGAAGTTCCGGGAGAATCTTGGCGAAGAGGAGAAGATTGTCAGTGTGTGCGGGACGGCTCAGTTTTTTCGAGCTTGGCCCAGGCGTCTTTGAGTGACACGGTGCGGTTGAATATCAGTGTGTCGGAAGTCGAATCTGAGTCTGCACAGAAGTATCCCAGGCGTTCGAATTGATATCGTGCGCCGGGTACTGTCCGCCGCAAGCTAGGCTCAACTAGGCAGTTCGTGATTCGCTCCAATGAGTTAGGATTGAGATAGGTCGTCCAATCATGGTCATGCGGTATCTTTGCCAGGTCTGTCACCAAGAGATGGTTGTAGAGTCGGGCTTCGGCTTGCACAGCATGGGCCGCAGAGACCCAGTGAATGGTGGCCTTGACCTTGCGCTGTTCCTGTGAAGCCCCGCTTTTTGTCGTGGGGTCGTAGGTGCAATGGAGTTCGGTGACCCCGCCTGTCCGCGGATCTCTCATCACTCCGACACACTTGATGATGTAGGCGTACCGGAGCCGCACTTCGCGTCCGGGGGCGAGCCGGAAAAATTGTTTGGGCGGGTCTTCACGGAAATCGTCTTGCTCAATATAGAGGACTCGTGAGAAGGGAACCTTCCTCGTTCCTGCAGACGGATCCTCGGGATTGTTGACCGCTTCCAATTCTTCAGCTTGGTCCTCGGGATAGTTGTCGAGGATGACTTTGAGCGGCCGTAACACGGCCATAACCCGGGGTGCTCGTTTGTTCAGGTCCTCGCGAATAAAGTGCTCGAGCAGCTGCATCTCCACGATAGCCTCTCGCTTGGCCACGCCGATATGGTCGCAAAATGCCCGAATGGCTTCGGGGGTATACCCGCGGCGGCGAAGCCCTTTGATTGTTGGCAGTCGAGGGTCATCCCATCCGCTCACCAGTTTGTTTTCGACCAACTCGAGCAGTTTTCGTTTGCTCATAACGGTATAGGTCAGGTTCAGACGAGCAAACTCGATTTGCTGTGGTCGGTGTGGCGCTTCAGTCTGTTCGACAACCCAATCATAGAGAGGCCGGTGATCTTCAAATTCCAATGTACAGATTGAGTGCGTAATTCCTTCAAGCGCGTCCGAGAGGGGATGCGCAAAATCATAGGCCGGGTACAGGCACCATCCGTTCCCTGTTCGATAATGTACCGCATGCCTGATGCGATAAAGGACCGGGTCGCGTAGGTTGATATTGGCTGACGCCATATCAATCTTGGCGCGGAGGACGTGGGTTCCGTCGGCGAATTCCCCGGCTCGCATGCCTCGAAAGAGGTCAAGGTTTTCTTCTACAGAACGGTTGCGAGAAGAACTGTTCTTCCCAGGCAGAGTCAGGGTGCCGCGATAGGCACGTATCTCCTCGGCCGTCAACGTGTCGACGTATGCGAGGCCTTTTCGGATCAGTCGTACGGCAAACTCGTAGAGTCGTTCGAAGTAATCAGAGGCAAAAAACATCCTCTCATGCCAGTCGAACCCCAACCATCGGATGTCGTCCTGAATAGCCTGGACATATTCAGGATCTTCGGTGGTTGGATTGGTATCGTCGAATCGCAGGTGGCAAATGCCGCCAGGGGTGTTGTTCGCTATGCCAAAATTTAGACAGATCGATTTCGCATGGCCGATATGAAGATAGCCATTTGGCTCGGGTGGGAAACGCGTAACGACTCGGCCCCCATGTTTGCCGTCTGCCTGATCGGCTGCCACGATATCGCGAATAAAGTTTGAAGCGCCGGCCTGTTCAGACATGCGAGGTCATTGATTCCTAGAAGATGCACAAGCGGATTGTTGTAGGCTGTTCTACCATACGCATGCCATAGGGGAGAAGACCCTAACGACCTCGCAGGATGAGGGGGATTCGGGGGCGAGGTAAAGTCCTATGCGGTTTGGTGAGTGGGCATCTGCATCACGCTGAAGTCTTTTTGCGCGATCAGATACCCTTCCATCCGAAGGCGAAACTCGTAGCGTCCAGGAGCGGGAAAGACCAGTGAGGGGATATTGATCCCAAAATCGGAAATTTGAAGCCGGTCGCCGATAGCAATATTTGGAAGAGCTGCTCGGCAGACGATCTGTTCGTTGTTGAGGTAGATCAAATCGATGTCGAAATGATAGGTCCCTTCGGCGTCGGTGAGGCAGAAATACAGCCCCAGCTGTGAGTGTTGGAAAGGAAAGCTCACGGCCTGTAGGTGCGTGAAGAGGCCGATGAGGCTTTTCTTTTTGGTGACGCTGTCCTCGATGACCTGATCGCAGACCAAGAAGGCTTGCACACTGGGTTTCACAATGTCTGACATACCAGCATTGTACGGGAGTCCGGTATCATGTCAAAAAGGATGCGATTTTCTGCCAGGAGCGCCCGAGAATGGCGTTTGCCGTCGCCCTCTTAAATTGTAGGGGCGGACAGGCAGGATTGAGATTGTGGTCTGTTGGGAACCGATTACCCGATTGCCGCTGCGTTGCCACGGCTCTCCGCGACATTGCCAAATAGGGTGAGAACGGTACCGATCCGGCAGTAGTGCGGGCTAACAGTAACGAGTTCGCCTTTGTGGGTATAGAAGTTTCCCACGGTGATGCGAATTTTTCTTCTCTGTATGAGGCAGACTTCGAACACCGTGTGCCCAGTTGTTCGGTCTATAACGGTGACGGAAGGAGAGGGATCTGGGGATGTTTCACTACCGGCATTTACATCGATGGCGAATCGCCCGGCGCTATGGGCTGAAAGCCTATTCCGTCTGATATGACCGACACGGGCTCCCTGTTCATTATACAGGTCCATCGTCAGCAGCAATGCCAGGGAGTCGGGTTGCGTTTCCAACACCAACTGTTCCTTGCCTTGGAGCTTGACGACGCCGTTTGTGTTTCGAAACACGTTTGAGCCGACATGTAGTTCGAGACCCTGTTCGGGTTTTTCGATGTCGATCAGTTCAGGAGAATCTGTCTCGCCGATTGTATTGAATTGAAGCGGGTTGTTCATATTCCACCATGAGTCTGCCGATGGGAAGAGGAACCCGACGACTGAAAAGCTCCCTCTCCTAGAGGCCCGCCGCACATTTTTTCTGCAAGGTAGGCTATACAACTGTCTCTGTCAAGATGTGATTGGACCACCAGTGCAGAGGCCTGGATGCTGTCCAGCTCCATCAAGAATTGATAAATGAAAAGCCCCTGTGCTACTGTCCCGATTCGATCTCACATCATCGGCAGCTGGTCCCATCGTCTAGCCTGGCCTAGGACGGAGCCCTCTCAAGGCTTAAACACGGGTTCAAATCCCGTTGGGACCACCAGCACTTACGCGATCCGCGAAAAATCCTGTGACACCGGCGTGACACGGAGATCTGGCGATAATCCCGGATTCCATGGCATCTGCTGCCGCTGCTCCAGCGCCTGGATTCCGGTGCCATCAATGACGAGTGACATCAAATACGTCTCTGCATCTCACGTCAATATACGCCCATCCTGTTCTTCCTTCCAGATGGGCGGTCTTCCCGCTGTCAATGGTAAATGAGGACAGAAAGATGAAGCAACAGGAAGCTATCGCTGAAGTGTTCCGACCTCCCCCAAGCGTCAACACGATTGTAGGACAATCGAGTGTTGAATCGGTCCTGCCTCACAGGTCATGGGCCTTGTTTGCTTTGCGATGCGATGTCGAATTGATTAGCACTGATGTGGAAACTTTTGTTGCGCTAAGAGGCTAGAGCGGGTTTGCTCTATCCATCGACTTGCGGACAAAGTACGCGGTCGCTTGGGCCCGACGGGTCACATGAAGTTTTTGGAAGAGATGTCGGACATAGTTCGCGACCGTCTTGTGCGTCAACCCGAGAGCCTGTGCGATTTCTTTATTGGTCTTCCCTTCGGCCAGCAACGCCAACACCCGTTTCTGTTGGGGCGATAACACCACGGACGTGCCCTTCTCAGAGGAGGTGGACAGGGTGCGCATCCGATCTAGCATGGCAGCTGTCATATGCGAATCAATAATGGATTCGCCTCGTGCAACCGTCTCGACCACGCGGATGAGGGCTTTACTGTCAATCTGTTTCAGGAGATACCCGCTGGCTCCTGCACACGAGACCGCCAGCAACGCTTCATCATCTTGATACGAGGACAGAAAGACGACTTTCGTATTGGGACAAGCCACGCGAATCTCGCGGCAGATCTCGACACCCGTGCCGTCAGGCAGGCGAAGATCCATTAAGACGACGTCAGGTTTCAATCGTAAGGCTTCTGCCAGAGCGGTTGCGGCTGTGCCGGCTTTCCCCACGATGCGAATGGAAGGCGTTCGCCTGAAGAGCGTGTGCAATCCTATGAGAGAGATCTCATGGTCGTCCACGAGCAAAAGACGAATTGGAATTGTGTGGGGCGTCGATTTAGATACGGGCATTGAATGTCTCCTTGGGGAAACGTACGAGAGTGTGGGTCTCCCGTGCCCTGGCTGCGCCATCACCCAGTGTGCCGTCGAGTTGCTGGGTTCGAGCGTGCGCTCTCGGAATCAAATCCCCCGCCGTCATCCTCGATGGTCAAGCGCACACCTGTGCCATTTTCTTGTCGCGACACGGAGAGCGTTGAGGTTCGGGAGTGTCGGAGGTTGCTGCTGACGGCTTCATGCATAATGGACATCACACACCGATGTCGTCTCATCCGTCTCATTGCAATACCCTCCCAGAATGTTTCCACGTGCAAAATCTGATCTGCGCACCGGGTCTCCTTCCGGGTCTCCTTCCCCAAGAGAACAAGGCAGTCATCCGCACACTGAAATCTGGCGTCGCACGACACACGTGATGAC
>DATEPD010000383.1:0-6824 GCA_035273365.1 Nitrospiraceae bacterium
CGTTATCATCCTCCTAGCGAGTGGCCTGCAACGCCGTAGAAGCGAGCCCAGTGTACCCAAGTTGCTACTCAGAGACAAATATCGAGGGGCAGGCTGCTGAAAAATCCCGCTAGCGGCGTTCTCGCCTCGAAAGCATCCTCAATGGGGACCCGGCCGCCTCACCGACTCGGCGGCGCGCACAGACGTGGTGCTCCTTATTCGTCGCACCGTGCGCCCCAGAGGGTACGCCTCCAGTGCTTTCATCGGCTGCGGCCTTGCTGATCGGTCTTTTTGAGCAGCCTACTTGGGAGTTCAGCTGTTATACGCAGCCGACTAGCGCGTGACGATGGGCAAGATGGCTCGAAAGGTCTCGCTGCTGAATTCTGGCAGCTGACCAGACTGCATCCTTGGATCGGTGAACGGCAGGAAGCGGACAATCTTCAAAAAGGACCGTTCTGCCAACACAGCGGCAATCTGCGCTTTGCGATCATGGGTGATCGGCAAGGTATACCCCTCGCCCTGCTTCCATTCCCATAACGTCGGCATCAACGAAAGTTCCAGCTCCTGCCCGGCGAGCTGATGAAACCGGTCCACGATCCGTGCCTTGTGCTGCTTAATCCCCTCTCCCTCCAGCATCAAGGCGCATACGACGTGGTGTCCCCACCAAAAAAGCGTGCGAAAGGTAAAGGTGTTCGCGTCCTGAAAGTGTTTCGGAAAGTCCAGATATTGGTAGGGGAACAACTCGAGATGCTCTCCCTTCACAAACTGACAGCTGGCCGAAACAAAATCCGGCGGTGTTACGAGTGAGGCCGATCCCACCTCCTCTTTCAGTGCCGTATGTGTGGCCGAGAGCATGTGGCGCACCTTGGCCATGATCTGCGCCTTGGTGCGAAAGAACTGCTGATCGGCCATCAAGGCCGTTTCTTCCTCTGTGAACTGTAATGGCGATGGCATGGTCATGAATTGGCTGGATGGCCGCTCAATAATCGCGGGCTATTTCTGATGTGTCTCAAACTGAGAGACGGCCAGGTCGAACTGCGCCCGGCATTCCGCACAACGGAGCCACACCGCATCTTGAAACACATCCATCTCTCGAACCGACAGGGCGGGAGCATGCGTACCCAAACAGGTCTTCAACGCCACAAGCCCATCCGGCTGTGCAGGTTCGGATTCAGATGAGGAAGACTTCACAACTGATGCCTTCCTGGTAACCGATTTGGCGGTCACCCGATGTACCATGCGGCAGGAACTGCACATCAGCACCACAATGCGATCTGGTTCCACGCGTTTGACCGTCAGGCAGAGCGGATGCACCGACCAACATTGTTGGAGAAAGGCTCCGCTACGGATGATCTCGGCCATCGATCGTCCTCACACCAAATTTTGTTGGTTTGTTTTGTTTGTTTGGTTGGTTTGGTTCAACCAAAAAAACCAGACAGACCAGACAAAACAAACAACGGTCTTCTTAGAGCGCCCAAAGAGCCAACATCACGAAGACGCCGATCACATAGGGAACCGCACAAGAATAGAGCAGAGCCGACCGCGCACGGTCCGGCGACTCAGTGCGCGAAAGTTGCTCCTTGTAGATGAATTCATAAGAGAGGATCAATACCGTCAGTGTCAGCGCCAGTGTCTGAGTTGTCCGGGCCCACGTATAGTGACCACTGACAAGGACGTTCGCCGTAAAATATCCGCTGAGGAGCAGAATCAGTGGCGCAAGAACGAACTGGACCACGCGAGGGAAAAAGGCCGACCGGCCCGGACGGGCTTCCGCTGGGCTTGATTGTGAATTGGAATTCACGACCCGACGGCCACCGGCGTCGCTGCTTTGGGCGATGAAGAAGGAGTCCCTTCATGGGCGGCGCGGCAAGTCTTGCACATACGTGGACGGGCTTTCAGGAACGAGACTTTGCCGGTCGCTAAGCAGCTGTAATGAACGAACTCCTCACACAAGCTGCAGCGAGACCAGCCACCGGAGAGAAATGTTTTGTTACGGTAGAGCGCTTCGTTACAGACCTTGCAATTCCGGGGTTCAATCCCCAGCAGCATGGGCTCCCAAGTTCCACCGCCTTTTCGGATACTCATGCCATGGAGTATAGCGAAGCATTCGGCGGGAAAACAAGGCAGATGCCAGAATTGAGATCGCGGAATACGCAAGCACAGGGGATCACAAGTTCCTGCTCCCCGCTCTGTTTGACAGCCCCCAGGCCTTTTGTTACGCTCCGCGCCGATTGGCGCCAGTCTCCCAAAAAGATCGAGATCTCATGAACATCAAGGACTATCTCGAAAAAAAGCGGATTGAAGTCGATCGTTTCTTGGACCAGGTGACGCCACCTGCTGCTACCCCACCGACGACGCTCCACGAAAGCATGCGATACAGTCTCATGGCGGGAGGGAAGCGAATCCGCCCGATCCTGGCCATTGCCGCCGCAGAGGCGGTAGGGCAGCCCGCGCCTGGATTGATGCCGGCCGCCTGTTCGCTGGAACTGATCCACACCTACTCCTTGATTCACGACGACCTGCCGGCGATGGACAACGACGACTTCCGCCGCGGGAAGCCCACCAACCATAAAGTCTATGGCGACGCGATGGCGATCCTGGCCGGCGATGCATTGTTGACGATGGCGTTCGATCTCTGCAGCCGCCCGGATCTCATGAAAGGCTGCGACCCCGCACGCCAAGTGCGCCTGATTCAAGAACTGGCATATGGCTCAGGGAACGTCGGAATGGTGGGCGGCCAGGTGTTGGATATCCAAGCCGAGAACAAGGACATCGACCTTCCCACCCTTCAGAATATCCACAAGCATAAGACCGGCATGTTGATTCGTGCAGCGGTGCGGATGGGTGCCATTGCAGGCGGCGCAAAGGATCGTCAACTGGATGACCTCACGAGTTATGCCGAGGATGTCGGACTGGCTTTCCAGATTGCGGATGATGTGCTCAACGTCACGGGAACGCGCGAGGAACTGGGCAAGAATCCCAACACCGACGCGGAACGTGGCAAGAAAACCTACCCGACCTTCTACGGGGCCGGGGGAGCGAGAAAACTGGCAGACGACTGCGTCACCCGCGCAATCGCCCGCCTCTCCTCGTTCGGTCCGGACGCCGACCCGCTCCGCGAACTGGCCTGCTACATCACCTCGCGGAAAAACTAACCGGTTCGGAGAGAGATCTCAGGGGTGAGGAGAGACACCCTGATGAAAGTACTATTCGACGTGAGCGTCACCCGACCGCTTACCCTTTACCCCTCACGCCTTACTCGTCCATGAGAGCCCTCGTCACTGGGGCAACCGGATTCGTCGGCGGCGCAGTGGCACGCGCACTGGTCCACCGCGGCATCGAGGTCCGCGTCATGGCTCGCGCCGGAGCCGATCTCCAGAACCTCCAGGGTCTAAACGTCGAACGGGTCGAAGGCGATCTGCGCGATCAAGCCTCGTTACGCCACGCACTCACCGGCTGCCGGCAGCTCTACCATGTCGCGGCACACTATGCGCTGTGGGCTAAGGATCCATCAATCTTTTACGATGTCAACGTCACCGGCACGAAGACCCTGCTGGAAGTGGCCCGGGAGGTCGGCACCGAACGGATCGTCTACTGCAGTACCATCGGTGCGATCGGCATTCCGCCCGCAGGAGGACTCGGCACCGAAGAGACGCCCGTTGTGTTCGAGCAGATGGCCGGCCACTACAAACGGTCGAAGTACCTGGCGGAGCAAGAGGTCTTGAAACTCGCGAAGGCTGGGCTGCCGGTCGTCATCGTGAATCCGAGCGCGCCGGTCGGCATCGGCGACGTGAAACCGACCCCGACGGGGCAGGTCATCGTCGATTTCATGAAAGGCCGCATGCCGGCCTATATCGAAACCGGAATGAACATCGTAGACGTCGATGACGTAGCCATCGGCCATCTGCTCGCGATGGAGAAGGGTCGGATCGGCGAGCGCTACATTCTGGGCAGTGCGAACTTGATGTTGCGTGAGGTGCTTGAGATCTTGAGTCGCCTGACCGGTGTGAAAGCGCCCACGATCAAGCTCCCACGAGTCGCGATTCTCCCTCTGGCCTACCTCAATCAGTGGATGGCCAACTTCACCGGCCAGCCACCCCGAATTCCGCTCGAAGGGGTGAAGATGGCCAAGTACAAGATGCACTACGACTGCAGCAAAGCGATCAGGGAACTCGGGATCCCGCAGACACCAGCAGAGGTGGCGCTGGAAAAAGCCGTGAAATGGTTCCGGGATCATAGGTACGCATAGTCAGATGCTGAAAAAGGCCCCCAGCTGCGTTCTCGTCTCGACAAGATCCTCAACGTACCCTATAGGGTACGCCTCCGGTCTTGTCAGCGCCTGCGGCCTTGCTGGATGACCTTTTTGAGCATCTGTTAACTCTACAAAATGGAATTCGTTCTCCTACTACTGAAGACAGTCGCATTTCGCCCCTACGTCTTCCTCTTTCTGGCTGCATTCCTGTTCGCGGCGATCCAGCTCATCGGTTGGCCGAGAACCTGGCGGTTCTGGTTGATTAGCTGGGCCACGGCCTTTGTCTGTGAATTTTCTTCCACGCGCAACGGCATTCCCTTTGGGTGGTACCACTACAATGGCTCGACCGTGGGCCAGGAACTCTACTTCTCCAACGTCCCGTTCATGGACTCGATTTCGTTCAGTTTTCTGCTGTACGCCGCCTACTGTGTCGCACTCTGCCTCCTCCTCCCACTCGCGCAATCCTCGTCTGCCACTCAGCCGCTGTTCAAGCCGCTGCGATTCGACCTCGCAGCGCGAACCAATTGGTCCGTGCTGTTGTGCACGGCCTTCTTGTTTGCCTTCATCGACATGGTGATCGATCCCGTGGCACTCCGCGGCGACCGCTGGTTCTTGGGAAAGATATATTACTACCCCGACCCAGGCATTCACTTCGGCGTGCCGTTGGCCAACTATGTCGGGTGGGCTGTCGTCGGGCTCATCTCCCTCGCCATCTACTTTCCGATCGAACGACGACTCCCCGCACTTTCACTGCCTCTATCGGTCACACCTCGCATCCTGCTGGGTGTGGGCCTCTACTATGGTGTTCTGGCCTTCAATCTCAGTGTGACGTTTTGGATCGGCGAGTCGTTTATGGGAATGAGCGGGCTGCTGATGCATCTTCCAATCATCGCACTGCTGATGCTTCGTCTCGCTGGGCCGCGTGGGGTCTCTCACTCTGGGTAACCCCCGGTGGCAATCAGACAGAAGACTTTGTATAGTGCATGGGAGTAGCCATGCGAACGAAACTGATCGTCTTCATCACCGTGGTGGGCCTCGGGGTTGTCGGGGGTTTCGGGTGGGTGGGATATCAATTGTTCACGACCGGCTTTAGCGCCAAGATGGAGCCCCATCCAATCGAAGTGTACCTGGCTCGCCAGATTCGTCATCTGGCCATCCCGATCGAACGACGCAATACACCTAACCCGGTTCCTCGCACCCCCGACATGATGAAAGAATCGTTAGCCCATTTTGCCGATCACTGCGCCACTTGCCATGCCAATGACGGCAGCGGCCAGACCCAGATCGGCAAGAATGTGTACCCCAAGGCGCCAGATTTACGACTGGCCGACACTCAATCGATGTCGGACGGTGAGATCTTTTGGGTCATTCACAACGGCATTCGGTTCACCGCCATGCCGGCTTGGGGAGAGAGTGACATCGACAAAGATGTAGTCAGTTGGAAGCTGGTCCACTTTATTCGCCATCTCCCACAGCTGACACCGGAGGAACTCGAACAGATGAAAACGTTCAATCCCAAACCGGCGGCTGCAGTACGGACCGATGGCGACCATCATCACTAGCAGGCTTCGGAACACCTATAATTGGTATGCCGGAGTTTCACTGGCCTATACATCTGGACAACAAGTATTCATCTCGCAGGATAGCCGTGCGAGACACGCGAGACTAGCGGGAAGGGCGAGATGAGGTGGAAATCCAATCTGTCCATGTCGCGCCTTTCTCGCATGTCTCGCGCGTCACACGCCACGGTCTGTGGCACTGACAGACTGTTTCAGCATCCTGCTCATTCATCGATGATTGAAGGAGAGAAGGTCTGCTATGTGGTTCCATCTGATTGTGACTCTCACGGGCCTCTTCATTACGATGCCAGGCTTCGCCCACGGTGCCGACCAACATGTGCTCGGCACGGTAATGGCCATTGACGCGAAACATGTCGAAGTCAAAACGTCCAAAGGCCAAGTGGACGTGCAGGTGAACAAAAAGACCCGGTACAAGGACGAGCGCAATCCGAAAGGCACCAACATGCCCGAAGTGGGCGATCGTGTCATCATCAAGGCCACAAAGGGCGAGAAGAAGAGCGACCCCCCGTTGCTCGCCACCGAAATCCATTTTTCCGCAGCCAGGCGCGTACCGGCCCCCGTACAGCCGGTTCCGGTTCAGTAGGGTAATCGATGCCGACGGATCACATCTCGCGAGAGTTCAAGAGCCATTTCTTGAGCGGCGGGGTTCGAGCGGCACTCATTCGAGTTCTGGTCACGGGCATCGCCGTATTTCTGGCAGTCATGATCGTGCCCGGCCTTGAAGTCACTTCGTTCAGCGCCGGACTCGCTGCAGTCCTGGTACTCACGTTTCTGAACCTATTGGTCCGGCCCATTCTCTTTATACTGACCCTTCCCTTGATCGTCCTCTCATTGGGGCTCTTTCTCATTGTGGTCAATGCCCTTCTTCTGGAACTCACTTCATACCTGGTGTCAGGATTCTCGGTCGCGGGATTCTGGCCGGCAGTCGGTGGCGCAGTAGTGATCAGTCTCGTCACCATGATCCTCAACATATGGACCTCTGACCACCGTCAGACGGAACGTGATGCACTCCC
>DATEPD010000384.1:0-2443 GCA_035273365.1 Nitrospiraceae bacterium
CTCCACATCTTGCCTACAAAGTTCTGCAGGGTGAGGAACCCTGAAGGAAGAGAACGATACGTTTCCTCCACTGACCTCTTCATGTGTGGTGTCACCAGTTATTGTGATTCATCTGGTGTATCCGGTCAGACTGAGTCAACCCAATGCACTTGAGCCCACCGGCACTGCTCTCATGCCTCAAGTAGGTCCAGAACACGCTATGAAAATGGAAATCCTTGGGCAAAGACGCTGTCTCGGCAGCCTAGGGCAGGCTGGTGCGGAGTGCGGCTGTTTCAGCGACCTGTGGCAGAAGCAATTGGGTCCAAGGCGATTTTTGTCAGATCGATCACAAGTTCATCATCCGTATTGGCCAACAAGGTATCCCAAAGACTGTGCTGTAGGGGAATCGTCGCCTCAGCTGGATAGAAGTACAAGGAGAATCCTTTGGCGGCCGTTGGTCGCATAGGATAGCGCCGATCGTAGATCATCCCATAGGTCGGAATGCCATAAAGGATCTGCCAATTCCCCAAAATGAAATGCATCTCTGTGCCATGGATATAGAGCCCACCCGTGGTGATAACGCGCTTGTCGGACGTTCGCGGTTGACTGAGATAAAACGTCACGCGTTCGTTCGGTTGAGCCAGGGCGAAGGCCTCGACGATTTGCTGAGATAGGAGGGTGAGCTCTTCGGGTCGAAATGCCGGCATCAGCGGCGCCTCGCCCTGCAGCCATTTCTGTAACCAAATCCGGTGTTCTTTGACCGAGATGTTACCGAGAATCTGCGCCAAGTCCTCGGCCTTCATCGTCTTCGGATGCGCATGCGCGCTGGGAAGCCATTCCGGCAGAACAGAGTCATCCACCTCCAGCCGTACATAGTTGACAGGATCTTCATAGACCGACCGGTAAGGGACCACTGGAATGGCGCAACCGGACACAATGAGACAGGTGGAGGCTAAGGCTGAGGCTAAGCACGTCTTGAACACAAACATTCTCAACTTCGACCTCAACCTTAGCCTTCTGACACGGTGACCGTCATCTCAACCCGTTCGAGGGGATTATCCCTGCCGTCCCGCTTCATGTTCACCACTTTGTCCGCCACGTCCATGCCGCTCACCACTTCACCGAATGCCGTATACTGCCAATCGAGAAAATTCGCGTCTGCAACACAAATAAAAAACTGCGAGCCGGCGCTGTCCGGATCGTTCGAACGCGCCATGGAGAGCACCCCTCGCTTGTGTGGCTTGCTGTTGAACTCGGCCTTGACCTTGTGCCCAGGGCCTCCCATGCCATGCGATGCACGGTCGGGGTTCTTGCTGTTGGGATCACCGCCCTGGATCATGAAACCGGGAATGATCCGATGAAACGTCGTGCCGTTATAGAAGCCTTCCCGGGCCAATTTTGTGAAGTTTTTCACATGCCCGGGCGCCACATCATGAAAAAACCGCAACACAATATCGCCCAGATGGGCGCCTTGGCTGGTGACGGAAACGGTCGCCCGTGTTTTCTCTGTAGGCTCTGACATCGTGCTCTTACCCTTTCTTGGTTAACGAAAACGGAAGGGTGCCGGAGACTCCCCTCCTTCAAGACCCTGATTAATGGAATTCCACGTCCGCCCGTCGTCGTCGCTTCGGAATGCCCCGTCGCTCGTACCGACATAGAGCACTCCGGCGCCGGACTCGATCAAGACTTGAATCGCCATGCTTGTCAACCCCTTATTGAGTGGCATCCACTGACGCCCCTTGTCAGTCGTTTTAAAAATGCCGTGTCCCGTCGCCACAAAAAGCCCCCGGCTGTTGAACAGAATCCCGCGAATTGAATCATTTGGGAGCGCCCGGCTGATGGGCCGCCAGGTCACGCCCCCATCAGCACTGCAAAAGACACCTCCATCGAACGTGCCGGCATAGATGCCACCCTCGGGATCGATGGTCAACACTCGAATAAAGTTCTCCGTCATCCCTTCATGATCTTTGAGGGCATTTTGCTGCCGTACCCAGCCGGTCGAGTGAGCCTTAAATCGCACGATGCCCTTTCCGGAAGTTCCGGCAAACAGTGTCCCGTCGGACGAGAGGGCTAAGGCATGGACCAGGATATCGTCGAGACCGGTGGTGACCACCGACCAGCGGTCGGCGGCGAGTCGATAGACCCCATCGCTCGTGCCCGCATAGACCCCGTCACCCACGGCAAGAAGGGCTTTGATCTCTAGGTGCTTGAGCCCGCTATTAATCGCCTGCCAGCTCTTCCCTCGATCGCGTGAACGAAAGACTCCACCGCGAAATGTTCCGGCATAGATCGCGCCGTCTTTCCCCGTGGTGAGGGTGAGGATAAATGGGTCGGTCACACCCTGGCCAGACTTCGTCCAGGTGGCGCCACGATCTTCGCTGCTAAATAGACCGAGACCAAATGAGCCGGCATACACCATGTCGTCTCCGACAGACGTGAGTGCCTGAATGCTCATGCCCTGTTG
>DATEPD010000385.1:0-2778 GCA_035273365.1 Nitrospiraceae bacterium
ACCTATGTGGCGACGGTGCGGGTCTCGCCTGAAAAAGAAGTCCCGTTGCAGCAGGCGGTCGTCGCCTCATTCCCGAACATCAGCGCGATCCATATCGGCGATGTACTCAATGGTTTCGCGCGGGTGCTCGATCGTCTCTCCCTGGCAATCAGGGCAGTGGCGTTATTTTGTGTGGTGGCTGGCGGGTTGGTTATGGCAGCAGCCCTCGCCTCGACACGCTACCGACGCCTCTACGAATCGGTCATTCTGAAGGCGCTCGGTGCGACCCGTGGCCTGATTGCACGGGCCTTCGCCATGGAATACGTCCTGCTGGGTGCCGTTGCCGGGTTGATCGGGCTAACTCTCGGGAGTGTCTTGTCATGGGCTGTCTTGCAGTATGTGTTCGAGCTTCCCTGGAACATACACCCGCGCGTGCTTGGCATCGGTCTCTTCCTCACGATGTTGCTGACGCTGATCGTGGGTTTTGCGAGTACCTACCGCATTCTCGGTCAACGGCCGTTGACCGTCCTCAGGCACGAGTAAAACTGGATGAGAGACGAACGATCCTGCTAGCAGACGGCAGAAAACTTGGATGACATAAAACACCGTTCGGATCTTTCGGAATGGCGCCGATGCCTCAACAGCTTCAGGATGCTCAAAAAGGCCGTCCAGCAAGGCCGCAGCGAGTGAAGACCGGGAAGCGTACCCTCAGGGGTACGTTGAGGATCTGAACGATGCGAGAACGCCGCTGGCGGACTTTTTCAGCATCCTGTTAGATCGCGTGATCGGGAAGGCGCAAGTCGAGAATGCGACGGAGTCGTCGTTCCTCCGAGCGAAGGAGGCTGGAAAATCGAAGGCCGATTCCTTCGGCACAACGGGAGCGCACGATGGCGCCGTCAACCATGATGGGATCATCGTACTCGGCGGGTTGAAATTCCAGCATCACCTGGCATCCCATAGGAATGCGCTGGCTCGTGGACACACGGCACCCCCGAAGAGACAAATTCGACAGTGTCCCTTCGACGACGACGCGCTGGCTAGGGTCATGGGTGGGACGAACCTGTGCCGGATATTGAACCGATACTCGGTCATAGTTACGGCGAGGATTGGTCTTTATGCGACCGAGGAACGTGGTAAATCGATGTGCACAGAGTTGGCACCGGACCGGATAAATGGTCAAGGCGCTGAGCAGGCGGTCAGTCATGCTTTTGCGAGGCGCCAACCGCGTTTTTGGTGTCCCGCACTTCGGACAGTTCCAGCTTTGCATAGTCGGACAACAGCCCCGCATCTGCTTAGATTAGCGAATAGTGTAGCGTCACCTCGTGCAAGGCGACAACCCCCCTTCTGGGGCATGAGGCGAAGAGGCTAACTGCCAGTCATACCGGCCTCTCCCCATGCAGATTTCCTTTCACGATCGCTCATCGAAGATCCTGAAAATACTGCCGCAGTACGATTCCATCCCGTTCCCGCACGTTCACCATTATTCGTAGATGCTCCAAATACTGTTCCAAGGTCTTCCCACCCAGGTCGATCTTGCGCGTGGTGAAAAAGTCCCGCACATCTCGTTCGAGTTCTGGCGTTGCGAGGTTGACGATCCCGCCGCACATGCGGCGCAGCCCTTGTTTGGGGAACAATTGGTCCATCTTCTCCCAATTCGTTTTCACAAAAGCCCAGGCCAATTCCCTGCCATAGATGTTGCCTAGAATGGCGCTGACGAGAAACGGGGCGTCTTGGGTGCGGATGTCTCCGCTGATGGTGCGGGTGAGCGTACGTTCGAGTAATGCCTTCGGCCTGAATGCCGCGAGCGAAAAGAGATAGCGTCGTTCCTCTTGAGGTGTAGTGGCTGTGCGGAACCGTGCGTAAAATTCGTCGTACCTTGTTGCGTCGCCCATATGTGCGAGGATCGCGATGAGCGAAGGCACGACATTGGGGTCAACGGCTGTCGCATCAAGGCAGTAGGCCCTATACAGTTCAGCAGCGCGTCGTTGGGTGGATGGATCATTACCCAGCTTTCCCTGTGCGCCGATCAGTTCACCTCGTAATTGCTTCGTACCTTCGCTCTCGCCGTTTCGGGGAACCCAACCCAATGCGGCGACGGCGGGACCGATTCGACCGCGTACGAACGCTTCAAGCGCCGGCCGATCCTCTTCGGTGATGATCCGGTTCAAGAAGGAGAAGGAGTCGAGTAACACAGCCCAGACATTCTTGTCCTGCTCTGTGGTGAAGCGAGCTGTCAACTCGAGATAGTCCGTAAGGGGCATGAGGCCGGCGATGGTGGTAGCCCAGGCGTCGTTGATGAGGTTGAACCGCTCGGTGACGGCGAGTCGGTCGATGCCAGCCTTCAGGAGGCGATCCAGTAGATTTGGTGTATACCGCACCCGATAGAATCCGTGGCCTCCCTCGTTTAACAGGATGGCCTCCCAATCGTGAGGGAGCGGGACCGTCGTCTCCTTCTCCGTCAGGAGCATGCGAGAGGTGTTGGTCTTACCACCGGCAGTGACACGCATCTGGAGTGGGATCTGCCATGTGACTGGCGAGGGATGAGGAGCCAGGGGTGAGCAGCTGCGCAGGTAGGTGAAGCGCTGTTGAGTCAAAACAAGTCCTACGCCATCCCGCAGCTCAGCAGTGATCAAGGGAAACCCTGGTTGGAAAATCCAGCCGTTCATGAGTTCAGGCACCGGCTGCTTGGCGATCTTCCCCAACGAAACCCAGAGATCGTTCGTGTCCGCGTTCCCATAGGCATGCGCGTGTAAGTAGTCTCGCACGCCGTCACGGAAGACCGTCGGACCGATGTGTTGT
>DATEPD010000386.1:0-3199 GCA_035273365.1 Nitrospiraceae bacterium
ATCGTAGAGCGGGAACTTGTCAACGCTCCAATCCATAGTGTGAATTTAGATCGGCTGCTCAAACAGACTATCCAACAAGGCCGCAGCCGAAGAAAACACCGGAGGCGTACCCTCTGGGTACGTTGAGGATGTTTTTCGAGGCGAGAACGCAGTTGAGAGTCTGTTTCAGCAGCCGACGCTAGAAGAAGGCCATGCTGGCATACGTGACTGTCGAGTTGTACTGATCCGTGATCCCGCGGTCGTAGCGCAAAACCTGCCCGCTCTCCGCTTCGATCAACCGCAGTAAGGAATAGATGGGTGAGAAGCCGGAGATCCGGCGCTGGTCTTGTTCTTTTGTGATGTAGTTGGCAAACTCTTCCGGCTGGCGCTCCTCCACCGGCTTCAACATTTCAAGATCGAACTGCATACAGCGATGAAAGGAGAAGTCCGTCGGAGGTGCCTTGTCTCCGTAGCGCATACCCAAATGCGCCAACTCTCCCGCTGCGATCACACAGTACGCCCTGCCCGATTGCGTGAGGACCTCCCGAAGCCCCGTCAAAAACTGGTCGACCGATTGGCGAACAGTCGGGTCACTGAGGCTCGCAGCAGAGAAGGAACTTAAGATCGGGACAATGGTGAAGGGCTTCTTGCTCCCCACAATGTCCTGAAGAAACGGGAGCTGAAACTCCACGGCCTGCTCCGCTTGATGGCAGAGATCGTCTTCAAAGAACGTCGGAAGCGTGGCCTTGAGCTGACTCAGGATCGGTTGGTCGGCGGATACAACCCCGAGGGGCGTTTCGAAATCCTTATCCGTCACAGCAAACACGTCATCCAATCCGGCAGAGGCCGTGCCGATGATGACGAACAGATCCGGCTGCTCCGCATCTTGCAGTTCTTTATAGGCCCAGGCATAGATCGGCCCTGCCTGTTTGAGGTCATAGGTCGGTGCGACGAGACCCTTGATCTTTTTCCCCGCATGCTCCGAGGGTTTAAAGTCCGGTCCTTCTTTCGACGTAAAGAATCCATCGATCTGTTTTTTTAGTTTTGCGCCGTCAGCGTCATACCCTCGCCCAGCAAAGGCCGCGCGGCGTAGCGGGCTCTGCCGATAGACTTCTCGAGCCAGCCGGCGAGCATCTTCAGCTCGCTGCCCTTCCAAGAACAGTTTCTCGTTCAGGTCGGAGACCAACTGCTCCATCCTGCTGGGACCGAGAAATTCCCCGAATCGTTTGAGATAGAGCGTTCCAATTTCAGCAAGCGAGTGTTCGCCGTCAAAATGCTGAATGATGAAAAAATAGTTGAGCGGCAGAACGAGCTTGTCCTTACTCAATCCGGTTGGATCCCACAGAACCATGTACTGATCTTCACCCTCTTTGATTGGCGAATACTGTAGATTGCGAAGAGCAGGGTACTGACTGGGATCTTTGGCTGTACCGGTCGTCATGGTGGGTCATTGTAATGGAGACGCTGAAGAGGCTGCAACCGGATCGGATGGTTGATTTGGTTTGTTTATCTAGTTTATCTGGTTGATTTCGTTCAACCAACCAAACAAACAAGACAAACCAGATGAACCAGACAGACCTACTCTTCTTTCGGCTGCTTGCTGCTGGAGAGTCGGCTCATCGCGACCAAAATGAGGATAGTGACACCCAAGAGCCAAAGGCTCGGGCTTCCATAGGAGGGATCGGAGAACTCGATGAGATCGGTCATTCGCCCGATCAAAAGCGACATGCGGGCCATCACGGTATAGCCGAAGGCCGCGCCGAACGCGATCATCAAAAAGAGGATGCCTGTCCGGGCCACGACCTTGCCAGGTCCCGTGTGCTCGACGGAGAAAAAGAAGTAGAACAACACCGAGCAGACCCCGACCAAAATGATGATGGTGTTCAGACTGCTGGTGAGATTTAGCAGACTCCAGGTAAAGGTGAGGCCTTCTCCCGGCACCAGCGTTAACAACGGGCGTACCGTATCCTCGATCTGTTTCAAAATAAAGGAGGAGATCGTTCGCGGAATCGCGAGTCCCGACCCGACACCCACAATGAAGGCGAACGCGTATCGCGAGAGCCAGGCGGCTTTCGGGACATAGCGCGTCAGCATGAGCAGCCCGATGGCAACAGGAACCAATAGCGCCCACTCCCCGTTTTCGACCATCGGCTTCCAGATAAGTTGCACGATCACCGTGTCATACGTTTTGACAATCGTGTACCCGACCGACACGCCGACGTAGAGGTTCTCCGCCAACTTGAACAGCGGGTTGTCCTTGTACAGAAATGTGAAAATAAAGAGGGTGAGACCCACCGCCACCCAGGCCCCGATAATCATTTCAAACGGCATAGTGTCTTACGCTCCCGAGTAGCCCTGCTGCTTGCCTTGCTTCCGCAAAGAGAAATAGAACAGATTGCAGATGATCACGAGCACAATGATGGCAAGATGGGTGGCCGATTGTGCATCCATGCCGGCAATCGCTTTCCCCTTCTGGCCGATCAGGGTCTCGTATTCTGCCGCACCGCGCAAGCCGCCGATGAGGCCGTTGAGCTGGCCACTGCGCAACAGCGGATAGAGCCCAGGCGCCATCACGCCGGTGCAGCCGCCGCCGAGTTCGAACTTGTACTTGTCCTTGCCGAACACGTACCAGGCTTCCACACCGGGATTGCCGGCACCCAGGCTGACGGCATAGTTCACATCGCGCAGGTTTGCGACGTGTTGAAGCACAGGCAGTCCCTTCGTCGGTTTGCCGTTGTAGTCGGCTGGGAAAGCCCCATAGAGATCCTGTCCCATGTTAATGATGACAGCAGTGCCGCCGGGGCTCCACCCGAGGAACACATAATCCTTCCCGCTTTCCTTCCCCATCTCTCGGGCAACCTGTGTGATGATCTGATCGGCCAGGCCGGTGCCGGAGACCCAGAGCGTCAACGCGACCACGCGAAGATTCTTCTTGAAGGCGTGACGCAGCAACGAAATCGCTTGCGGCTGGAGTTCAGGCTTCGATGCCGGATCGAAATCCAGCGAGAGCAGGAACACGGACCCTTCAGGAAGCGACTCGATGTGGTCGTACACCCCGCGTACTTCGTTGGAAATCTTGATCGGCAAGCCGACCGGATAGAGCAATGGCAAAAGCGTGCAGAGGCCGATCACCAGAAAGATGATCCGCCGGTCGATTTTTAACATGCGTTCGGAAAACGTCATGTCATGCCTCCTGCCTGCTCGTCGACAGGACCCGCAA
>DATEPD010000387.1:0-4364 GCA_035273365.1 Nitrospiraceae bacterium
GAATGACTTCAATCTTCATCTTGAGGGAAAGTTCATTCCCCAAATGGATGGAAGGCTCAACGGTTAACTTGACTCCGGTGTCGCGGAATTCGATCGAGGTCACCGTCGAGGTCGTTGGCACTGCTCCGGTTGCCGCTTGACCCGGCAAGACGTTCGTTGTGGAAAGCAGGATCGGCTGCTTATTCCCAATATTAATCTCCGCCTTCTTATTGTTCACCACGCGAACCTTCGGTGCGGCAAGCGTCTTGGCGTCAGTAATCTGTTTAAAGAAATCCAACTGGATGTTGGTCGGAAGTTTAAAGAGGTAACTGTCCTGACCCAGGCTGGTGAGCTGACGAAGCGTAAACTGCTGTGCGACAGTCCCAGAAATAATTCCCACCGCCCCCGGAGGGACCATGGCGGCTGCGATTTGCTTGGGATAGGTCAACCCATAGGTCTGATCCACCGTACGATCAACTTCCAGAACCTCAACATCAAAAAGGACTTCGGACTCCAGGCGGTCGTTGGCCAAGATGATCTTTTCAACCATTTCCAGTTTTTCCGGTTGGTCCCGGATGACAATCGTGTTCAATTGTTCATTGGCGTGCATCCGTTTGGAATCCAGCATGCTCTTCAGCAAGACCAACATGTCCTTCGCTTTGGCGTTGGACAAGTAGAACGTCCGAATCATCAGGTCTTGATACTGCTCCTGCTTTTGCTTGGTATTGGGACTGACAATCATGACGTCTTGAGATACGGTTTGGGCGAACAGGCTGTTGCTGTTGAGGATGAGATTGAATGCCTCTTCGAACGGTGTGTCCTGAATGCTTATGGTCACAGGATCATTTCTGACGTCCTTGTCGAAAATGAGGTTGATCCCTCCGGCCTTTCCAATCCCTTCCAGGACTTCTTTCAGGCCGGCATTGCGAAACCGAAGTGTCACCGGTTGTTTCCGCCGATCGTCACGATTTAGCGCCTGCTGTTCCTCGGTGAGTTTAGAAATCTTCTCAAGAGGTTCTTTAAAGGATGGATCCAACTCAGCCGCTCTAGCATAAGCCTCCATGGCCTCGTCGGTCCGACCGAGCTGGGCTAGACGATCTGCCTCTCGATTCTGACCTCGCGCGTCTTTCAATCGCAGCGCTTCAAGCAACCCCGATTGATGATCGAGATTGGACGGTTCGATGGTGAGTGCGCGCTTAAACTGTTCCATCGCGAGGTCAGGCTGATGTTCCTTGAGATATGCCCGTCCTCGCTCCTCATACGATGCCGCAGCTCGTTCTCGAGCCATGGTATATTTGCCAAGTAATGTCGAATTAAATGGATCATCTTTCAGTGCTTGCTTATAGGCGAGACTGGCCTCTTCCCAATTACCCGCTGCAAGATGCTGATCCCCCCGCTTGATCTCTGGTGAATTGAAGTAGGCGCAGCCGGCAAGGAAGGCCATTGCCCCAATGGCATACCACGATCCTACTGCCTTGTGTCTCACAGCGTGATTGCCCAAGATGTTCATCGGTCACCCAACAATTAAAGCTAATTCCAAAAAAGTGCCCGGAAAATTACCTGGAAGATCGATGCCACAGACAATCTATAGCAGCGTCTATAGTGGGGGGCAAACAGAATCAAAAACTCTGCTGACCATGAAAGATGGATGACTTCCTGTATGCGAAAGACTACAGAGGACTTCTCAGAGGAACTTCTCAGTGTGAAGTGGTGAGAAACAAGTCAAGGTGACCTCGCTGCCTCCTTATAGTCGCCAGTACTTAAGCGTCTTAGGCAGTTTCGTCTGATCAAGCAGACATTTCACATCAATAACCACACCCTCCTTCTGACTCCGAAGGGGTTTGAGTAACTTCTGCACACCCATGTCCGCATATGCGCGGTGAGCCACTGAAATCACCAACCCATCGACAACCTTCAGATCCTCCCACTTGCTCAAATGTATACCGTATTCTTCAACCGCCTCTTCCGGGTCTGCGATCGGATCATGCACGAGGACTTGGATGCCATACTCTTGCAATTCGCGAATAATGTCCGGCACCTTGCTATTCCGCAAATCCGGTACGTTTTCCTTAAAGGTGAGCCCCAAGACGGCCACTTTGAGATCGTTGACCGGCCGAGCTAACTCACCCAATCTTTTCATTGTCTGCTCAGCGACAAACTTTCCCATTCCATTGTTTATCCGTCTGCCGGCGAGAATCACTTGCGGATGATAGCCCACCGATTCGGCTTTACTCGTCAGGTAGTAAGGATCAACCCCGATACAATGCCCTCCAACCAATCCAGGGGAAAACTTCAGAAAGTTCCACTTCGTACCTGCAGCCTCAAGGACCGACTTGGTATCGATTCCGAGGCGATGGAAGATGAGAGCCAGCTCGTTCATCAACGCGATATTCAGATCACGCTGGGTATTTTCAATCACCTTCGCCGCTTCCGCAACCTTGATACTAGAAGCCCGATGGATCCCTGCCTTGACCACGATTTCATAGGTGTTGGCGACAATCTCCAACGATGCGTCATCTTGCGCCGACACGACTTTGGTGATTTTCTCCAGCGTATGTTCCTTATCACCTGGATTGATCCGTTCAGGGGAATACCCGAGCTTAAAACCCACTCCACACTTCATCCCGGAGGCTCGTTCGAGAATAGGCTGACAGACTTCCTCCGTGGCTCCAGGGTAGACGGTCGACTCGAAGACTACAATGGATCCTGGGGAGAGATTGGCGCCGATGAGTTCGGAGGATTTCCGAAGAGCCGTCAAATCCGGCTGAAGGGCTTCATTAACCGGCGTGGGTACGGCTACGATGATGAAATCCGCCGCCTTGAGGTCACTGGGCT
The DNA here is from genome assembly GCA_035273365.1 of Nitrospiraceae bacterium. Taxonomy (GTDB): domain Bacteria; phylum Nitrospirota; class Nitrospiria; order Nitrospirales; family Nitrospiraceae; genus Palsa-1315. The sequence goes on from DATEPD010000387.1 coordinate 2,815, forward strand.
GAAAGGTATATTGAACATCTGACGACTTCAGATCTGCAGAAGACACCTCACCGGTACGATCAAGGCCGTTTTGTAACTCTGCAATCTTTGCTTTATTGATATCAAAACCGATCACTCGCTGCCGCTTCCCGAATGCAACAGCGATTGGTAGCCCAACATAGCCGAGGCCCACGACTGCGATCTTTCGCCCTTTTGCTTGAGGCATATATCCCCTCCATATCGGTTTCGATAAGAATGGCAGAACGTCGCGTTTCCGTCAACGCGGTCGAGTCAACTCGGCGCTAGGAACAATTCCACGTTAGGAGAACATGTTCGATTGGACGTTTTCAATTTCTTTCTCAAGCTCAGCGATAACACCTGTTTCCTCAAATGCCCCTTTGGTGTCTTCAGAATAAATAGATAAGAAAACCTGAAGTGCAGCCGCCGCGCTAACGCGCTAGATCGACTCGGCAAACACTTAGAGCACTGACAAGACGCTGAATAAGATGGCTATGCCCATTCTCGTCAATCAATGTGTATAAAACTGTGAAGCGATTACGTTATAAATAATTGTCGCGCATACTTAAACATTTGGATTATGTGTTCAAATTTCTCGTCGGCCAGCTTCTGCACATACACATACCCACCTTCTTACTGACCTGGAAAATATCGACCGCTGTATACGTCAAGCTCTTGTTTTAATGAATCGATCTGCCATTTAAGTATCGAATGATCGTATGCGCCCGCCAAGGCACTGCTCTTGCTCCGTCTCATCCGCTGTCAGATTACAGCTCAAGAATTTTGAAGTCCCGTGACCGGATCGTCTGCCATCATATGCGACCGATGTATGCCATACGCGTCAAATAGGCACAATTGAATACGCGTGATACGCGCGGTGGCAGGGAGTGAAATCCGGAGAATTTAGACCAGGCGCCAAGCGATGCATAAGCTTCTCCGAATGACTCCCGTAATTTCATGTGGCATCGCGATAGCCCTACTGGCGGTATGTAAAATTGTTCCCCCTGCTTCTGCCGAGCAGCTGACAGGGTCTGTTGTGAAGGAAACCAGCGGAACAGCAGTCTCTCACCCAACGAAATCGTTGGAAACGAAGGATGTACAGATCACAATCCGCAAGCCGCACCGACTGATTCGAAAGCCACAGAACACCACTGTTGCGTCCGTCGCACCTTCTCCATCAGACTCTTCAACTCTTAGCACCTTGCCAACACCTGCACCATCGCTACAAAGCGACAGCATAACTTCTCAATCCAAAGATTCTTCACCGATGAGCAGCAGTCTTGCGACAGCCGTACCTCTTGCAACCATGAGCGTCGCACCCTCGCTAGGAACAACCATGGGAGCCAATGCTCTTGGCATCGCGTCAACTGGAACCATCCCTCTGGCTACTCCTGGCAATGGCAAAGGCAACTCCTCAGGCTCAAATGGCGGAAATTCCGGTGGGAGATCGATGAATAGATTAGCCGCGGAAATGCCTGGATTAACAGATTTAATTTCCCCGCCTTCAGACCCGGTAGTTCCACTTAATCCTGCGATTGGGGCGAGCCCTACAA
>DATEPD010000388.1:0-7985 GCA_035273365.1 Nitrospiraceae bacterium
CTGGGGCCACCGCGCAGCCGGCTCCTCGAGCCTAGCAGGATGTTGAAAAAGTCCTCCAGCGGCGTTCTCGCATCGCTCAAAGACTCAACGTACCGAAGCGTACGCCTCGCCTCTTCGCTCGCTGCGGCCTTGCTGGACGGCCTTTTTGAGCATCCTGCGCGGAAACGGCGTCAGTGCTTGATTTCATACGTCGAGAAATATACTTTTCCGGACTGAGGGATCCCACCTGGCGTATTGACCGAGCATTCAGTTCGGTCATTCCTCCTTATCCTTTCTTCAGCAGGTGGCCAGACCGTCCCTCACCGCGCACATCGGATAAATCTCATCCATCAAAATGATCCCTCCAAGCTTGCTTGCCCTCTGTTGGAAGGGCACCCATGTTGGTCCACGTGCGGCCGTCGAACGAGGTCTCAGATATTTCCTCCAAGCCCGCTCGTTCTCTTTCAAGGGGATGGGGCCTGATCGATCTTCCACTGCGCGCGTCCAACGAGGGCCTTCTGAGGCCGCGCGTTGCGCGAGCACAGAAGATCGTCAGGCTCCATCCCCGCTCCCCCGTTGACTCTCTTTCCGCTGCTTTGTTAGACTTCGAAATCCAATTCTAAGTCATTGAAAGACCCCTTGTTTCTTCTACCTGGGCGGCTTAAGGAACACCATGCACCACCACATGATCAAGACCTGGCTGTTCGATGAGATGTTTCGGTTTGATCGATCGTATTTAACCATCGACGGAACCCAGGGAGAATGGGGCGCCGGCGACTCAATAGCCGCAGAAGAAGAACTTCCACCACCGCCGGCAAACATCGCCGCGAAATCTGGGAATGGTCGGGTCACTATCACCTGGGATCCCGTTCCCGATGCGATGTACTACAATCTCTATTTCCAGACCACGAAGGGTGTGATGATCAAGTCGTCCGACCTCACGCGCCCCATTGCCTCCGCCGACGATTTTAAAGCGGTCATTGGAGTAAAAAAGGATAAAGCAACCTGCTTGGAAGGAACCCAAAGCCCGTTTGTCCATGACGATCTCGCCAACGGCACCTGCTACCACTACGTCGTCACCGTGGTGACGCAGAAGGGGGAGAGTCTCGAGTCTCAAGAGGTCATGGCGATTCCCTCGCCATATTTGTTGGCCATGAGCATCGGTTGCGAAGGTGTGGAAGACGGGGAGTTTAGCTCGCCCACTGGGATCACACTCGACAAGGATGGCAATATCTACATCGCCGATACCGATAACCATTCGATTCAAAAATTCGACAAGTCGGGAAAGTTTCTTGCGCGTTGGGGCGGCGATCCCTCTTCGCAGGAAGGGAGCTTCTACTATCCGCGTGGATTGGCCGTAGGGCCGAATGATGTGTTGTACATCGCAGACAGCGGCAATAACCGCATTCAGAAATTCGACCTCGGCGGTAACGTGATGCAGGCCTGGGGTAAATTCGGGTTTGCATGGCGCGGGGCCGATCTGGGCCGATTCGATGTGCCCTGGGGGCTGGCGACGGACGCAGAAGGAAATCTGTACGTTTCAGATACGAGCAACTCGCGCATTCAGAAGTTCACCTCGGACGGGACGGCATTACTCAAGTGGGGTCGTGACGGGAGCTTCGACGGTGCCTTCTTTTTCCCCCGTGGCGTGGCAGTCGATTTTGTCGGCAATATCTTTGTGGCCGATGAAAGCAATAATCGCATTCAGAAGTTCGATGCCCGAGGGAGTTTCCTTGCCAAGTGGGGGCGGGAAGGAGCGGGCCCCGGCCAGTTCAAGTCCCCTTGGGGGGTTGCCTGCGATGCACTCGGCAACGTCTATGTCGTCGATACCGGCAACCATCGTATTCAAAAGTTCGACGGTAACGGGACGTTTCTCTGTGCCTGGGGGAACCGTGGACGAACAGAAGGGCAGTTGAACTATCCCTATGGGATTGCGGTCGACAAAGAAGGTGCGGTGTACGTGGTCGACAGCGGCAATGGCCGTGTTCTGAAGTATGTGCCGACGGACGAAGAGCTCAATCGCGGAAAGGATGAGGCGTCAACCAGTCAAGTACCGAGCGAGACTCCGGCGCCCAGCAGCGTGGCGGTCAAAGCTGGTGATACGGAAACCTTTCTCAGTTGGATGGAGGTCCCTGGTGCCCAATCCTATAACCTGTATTTCAATACCGTCCCGAAGCTCACGACCCAGTCGGCGACAAAAATTGAAGGTGTGACCAATCCCTATGTGCACACCGGCCTCTCGAACGATACCCCATACCACTATGCCGTGACCGCAGTGTTCGAGACCGGCGTCGAGAGCGATTTGTCGAGCGAAGTGACGGCCACGCCGGTGCTCATCGATATCACGGCTCCGCAAAATCCCTATGCCGTGATCAATCATGGCGCGTTCATGACGAATACGCCGGAAGTTATCGTCACCATTTCAGCGAACGATGTCGATAGCGGAGTGGCGGGCTACTTTATCTCCGAGGCACCGATGACCCCCATGGCGGGGACGCCGGGATGGGTCGATGTGACGTCGGCCACGAAATTCGGTGCGACGATTCCGTTTATTGTGTCGCCTGGAGACGGACAGAAGTCGATCTATGTCTGGTTTAAGGACGTAGGCGGGAACGTCTCCACCCCCGCGTCCGCCACGATTTTGGTCAATACATCGGGGTATCTGTGCGTGTCGCAGTGGGGCCGCACGGGCCGCGGGGCGTCATTGCTGCATGGCGGCGAGTTCATGGCCCCGATCTACGGTCTCAGCGTCGATCAACAAGGATCGCTGTTCGTGGTCGATAACGGCAACAACCGGGTTCAGAAGTTCGATAATGCCGGGAATTTCATTATTCTCTGGGGAAACTTCGGTTCAGCCAATGCGAATTTCCATAACCCTACAGGGATTGCGTGCGACGTCAAGGGCGACGTGTGGGTCGTCGATACAAACAATCATCGTGTCCAGAAATTCGATGGGAAGCTCGGTGGCTATCTCATGAAGTTCGGGTCGCGCGGAAACGGCGAAGGGCAATTCAACTCTCCCTGGGGCATCGCGATTGATCGGGTGCGTGGGTATGTGTATGTGGTCGACAGCGCCAACTTCCGCGTGCAGAAATTCGATATGAACGGGGAGTTCATCATGTCCTGGGGCAGCTTCGGAAGCGGAGACGGCCAATTCTACTTCCCGCGTGGCGTGGCCGTGGACCAGGCGGATGGATTTGTGTATGTCGTCGACATGGGCAATCATCGGATTCAGAAGTTCGACACCAGCACCAACGTGCTGCCACAGTTGCTGACCAAGTGGGGAGGCAGTGCCGAAGCAGGCCACGCAAGCAGTCCGCTCGCACAGGAAGCAGGTCAGCTGCGGTCTCCCTGGGGTATTACGGTCGATGGAGCCGGCGATGTTTATGTGTCGGACACCGGCAACCACCGCATCGAGAAGTTCGATAAAGAAGGTAATTTCATTACCCAGTGGGGTGGGTTTGGGAATGGAAAAGGGCAATTCAACTTCCCATACGGCATCGCGGTTGACGCGAAAGGAAGTGTGTTTGTCGTCGACAGCGGGAACACCAGGGTCGAACAGTTCATGCCGGCCGACGAGGGGAGCGAGCGGCTTCAGGAAGACGCCGAAACCGTGGCCGAGATCGAGCAGGCGCAAGGCACGTCGAAGACGTAAGGGGCCACGACCAGAATGAACCGCATACTTGTGAAGGGGGAATATGCTCGATAAGGAACCACGCTTGGGACTGACCTACGACGATGTCGTGTTGGTTCCCGCCAAATCGCAGATCTTGCCGAGTGAAGTTGATATGCGTACGATGCTCACTCGCCACATCAAGATCAACATTCCCATAATCAGTTCGGCCATGGATACCGTGACCGAGTCCCGTTTGGCCATCGCCATCGCCCGCGAAGGCGGCATCGGGATTATTCATCGAGTGCTGTCGCCGGTGGATCAAGCGACAGAGGTAGACCGGGTCAAAAAATCCGAGAGCGGCATGATTCTCGACCCGATTACGATCTCGCCCGATGAAACGATTCGCGATGCCCATGCGTTGATGGCGAAGTACAGGATTTCCGGCATTCCCGTCACAAAAGACAAGAAGTTGGTCGGTATTCTCACGAATCGCGATCTGCGGTTTGAAACCCGGATGGATTTGAAGGTCTCGCAAATCATGAAGCGTGACAAGCTGATCACGGCGCCAGAAGGGACGAGTTTGGAAAAGGCCCGCGAGGTCTTGCACGAGCATCGGATCGAGAAACTTCCGGTCGTCAACAAGCATTTCGAACTCAAGGGGCTCATTACCATCAAGGACATCGAAAAACGCATCATGTATCCCAACGCCTGCAAGGACGGACATGGACGGCTGTGTGTGGGGGCGGCTGTCGGTGTCGGGCCGGAAACCGAGGATCGTGTGGCTCGGCTCAAGCAGGTCGGGGTGGATGTGATCGTCGTCGATACCGCCCATGGGCATTCTCAAGCAGTGCTGGATACGGTCAAGATGATCAAGAAACGTCATCCGGACGTCGAACTGATAGCTGGGAATATTGCCACTGAGGAGGCGGCGAAAGATCTCCTCCGGGCAGGTGTCGATGCCGTAAAGGTCGGTGTAGGTCCTGGTTCAATTTGTACGACCCGTATCGTGTCGGGAGCCGGAATGCCGCAGCTGACGGCGATTGCCGATTGCGCAAAAGCTCTTGCGGGCAGCGGGGTCCCAGTCATTGCAGACGGTGGGATTAAGAATTCAGGCGATATCACGAAGGCGTTGGCTGCAGGTGCCTCCTCGGTAATGCTCGGGGGACTCCTGGCTGGTACGGAAGAATCGCCGGGGGAAACCGAATTGTACCAGGCCAGGACCTATAAGGTGTACCGGGGCATGGGCTCGATAGGCGCCATGGAGCGAGGCGGTGGAGATCGGTACGGGCAAGGCGGGCGTCCGGTGCAGAAATTGGTCCCGGAGGGTATCGAAGGTCGCGTGCCCTACAAGGGAAAACTCTCGGCTGTCATGTACCAACTGACAGGCGGCGTCAAGTCCGGTATGGGTTACTGCGGATGCAAGACGATCTCCGACCTACAGCAGAAGGCCAGATTTATGCGGCAGACGGTCGCAGGCCTCCGCGAAAGTCACGTACATGATGTGATTATCACGAAGGAAGCGCCGAATTATCGGATGGATTGGGAGTAATCTCCTCGTTAATCGTGAATCGTTAATCGTAGGACGCCTCCCTTTAGATCTCTCGGTTAACGTATAACGCTGCACGATTAACGTCCTCATGGAACTCTGGCACAATAGAATCCTGGTCCTTGACTTCGGGTCCCAATATACACAACTGATTGCACGCCGCATTCGCGAAGCCCAAGTCTACTCGCAAATTCTACCCTGCACCGTTCCTTTGGCGACTGTTCTTGCCTATCGTCCACAAGGTATCGTGCTGTCGGGCGGTCCCTCCAGTGTGTACGAGAAGAAGGCGCCGAGCGTGTCCAAGGAACTCTTCGATCTAGGGATTCCCATTCTCGGAATTTGTTACGGGATGCAGCTTGTCACACATCTTTCCGGCGGGGAGGTGGCGAAATCCAAGCACCGCGAGTACGGCCGTGCGGATCTTATGATCGACGACAAGAGCGATCTCTTTAGGGACATCGGTAAGGACGGATCGACGGTCGTCTGGATGTCGCATGGGGACCGTATCGAACGAATGCCTCCGGGGTTCCGCTCAATCGCGCATACGGCGAATTCGCCGATTGCAGCGATGAAACGCGATGACCATAAGCGCCGGATCTATTGTCTCCAGTTTCATCCGGAGGTTGTTCATACCCCGGAAGGAACTCAGATCATTCGGAACTTCGTCTACGACGTCTGTAATTGTAAACCGACCTGGACGATGCAGTCCTATGTGGACACCGCAGTGAAGCAGATCCGTGAGCACGTGGGCAAGGAGCGGGTGATCTGTGCTCTGAGCGGGGGTGTGGACTCATCAGTGGCAGCTGCATTAACCCATCGGGCCATTGGCGACCAGTTGACCTGTATCTTCGTGGACAATGGATTGCTTCGGAACGGCGAGAAAGAACAAGTCAAACAGACCTTCGCCAATCAACTCCATTTGAACTTGCGCCTCATTGATGCGTCAGAATCGTTTCTTGCCAAGCTCAAAGGGGTGATTGATCCCGAGCGTAAACGGAAAATAATCGGGAAGCAGTTCATCGAACAATTCGAAGCGGAGGCCAAAAAGAAATCCGGCGGTGTGACATTTCTTGTCCAAGGCACCCTCTATCCCGATGTGATCGAAAGCGTGAGCTTCAAGGGGCCGTCGGCGACCATCAAGACCCACCACAATGTCGGAGGGTTGCCGGCGCGAATGAAACTGAAATTGATCGAGCCGTTAAGGGAACTGTTCAAAGATGAAGTGCGGGTTCTGGGCAAGGAATTAGGCTTGCCGGACGAGATTGTCTGGCGGCAACCTTTCCCAGGGCCCGGCCTTGCCATCCGGGTGCTGGGAGCGGTCACCAAGGAGCGATTGGCGATTCTGAGAGCCGCCGAATCCATTCTCGATCAGGAGATCCGTGCCGCCGGTTTGTACCGGGAGATTTGGCAATCGCTTGCCGTGCTGTTGCCGATCAGGACTGTAGGAGTAATGGGTGATCAACGGACCTATGAAAATGTCATTGCGCTTCGTGCTGTGACGAGCCTGGATGGGATGACGGCTGATTGGGCCAAAATTCCGAATGACGTACTGGGCAAGATGTCGAATCGGATCATCAATGAAGTGAAGGGCGTGAACCGGGTGGTGTACGACATCAGCTCGAAGCCGCCTTCGACTATCGAATGGGAATAGGAGGCAGGTTTAGGCTGAGGTTAAGGTCAAGCAAGAGCATGTGTCGGTCTCAACCTTAGCCTCAACCTCAGCCTTCGAAAGAGCATATGGAAATCAGGCTACAAAAAGTCATTGCCGGAACCGGATTGGCATCGCGGCGAAAATCCGAGCAGTTGATTGCGGCTGGGCGGGTGACGGTCAACGGCAAGGTGGTGACGGAGCTCGGCACCAAAGTCGATCCTGGTCTCGTCCATATCAAGGTAGATGGCAAGCACCTGAGTGCGGCCCAGCCATATGTCTATCTGCTGTTGAATAAGCCAAAGAATGTGATGTCGACATTGAACGATCCGGGAGGCAGGCCGACGGTGAAAGACTATCTCCGTGGGATCTCAGTGCGGGTATTTCCCGTCGGTCGATTAGACTTCGACAGCGAAGGGCTGATGCTCCTGACCAATCACGGCGACCTGGCCCAGACATTACTCCATCCCCGTTACCATGTGCCAAAGACCTATCTCATCAAGATCAAACAGGTGGTGACGGATGAACATATCCGGCAGCTGGAGCAAGGGGTACAGCTGGAAGATGGGATGACCGGCCCCGCTATCGTCAAGAAGGTGAAGAAGGCCAAGTTGAACTCCTGGTTGGAGATTACGATTCGCGAAGGGCGTCAGCATCAAGTGAAACGGATGATGGAGGCGGTCGGCCATCCGGTCTTGAAACTGACCAGGATCAAGATGGGGCCGTTGTCGTTGGGTAGTCTGGCGCCTGGTGAGTTCAGATACCTGACCGACCGTGAAGCGAATGCTTTGCGCGAGCTTGCGGAACAGAAGCTGGTTTCGGCAGAGGATACACAGACGCAGGCTCTCAGGCCGAAGAGGCGAATCAGTCGGGTCGGGTGGGCCCGTTCCAAGCCGCATTATTCATGAGCGCTTCTGCTACAATCGCCGATCCGTTGCTACGACGAGCCTTTGGCCGACGGGCTCGCCCCTCGGACCCTCACCGTACTGCACGAGTACGACTCGGATCCTCCGGGCTCCGCGCGCCGGTCTCGCGACGCGGCTTGGTGATTTCGCGACGAACCGTCATCAATAATGCAGGCTGAGAAAGCGAAGGTGGTATGAAGGTCAGGACTCATATGTGCGGGGAGCTGACGAAAGCTGCTGTCGGGCAGACGGTCATCTTGAACGGCTGGGTCCAGCGGCGTCGCGATCACG
>DATEPD010000389.1:0-5142 GCA_035273365.1 Nitrospiraceae bacterium
ACTCATCTCACCGATTTCATCGAGAAAGAGCGTGCCACCCTCTGCGAGTCGGAATCGGCCCGGTTTGGTCTGCTTCGCATCGGTAAAGGCGCCACGCTGATACCCGAACAATTCCGATTCGAGGAGGTGCTCGGGGATTCCGGCACAATTGAGTGCTATGAAAGGGCCCTTGGACTTGGGACTAGAGGCATGGATTCCATGGGCAAACAGTTCCTTGCCTGTTCCGCTTTCGCCGGTGATGAGAACAGTCGCATTGGTTTGGGCGACTTCGGCTGCCAGATGTTTCAACAGCTTTATCTGAGGTGATCGGCTGACGATCTGATCGAATGCAGCGGGACGATCTCCCTGGAATTGGGGCTCATATGATTCAAAGACATGGGTCTTGTGGATGGCAGTCTGGAGTTCCTTGACCGTGACCGGTAGTGCGAGATAGTCGGTGGCGCCATGGTGCAACGCCTCCACCGCAGCTTTTGCTGATCCGTCTGTTCCAAGGATGATCACAGGGAGGTGCTGAGCGATGCCTCTGGCCTGAGACAGGACGACCTGGCTCGCAATCCGTCCATGGGTCTCATCAGACAGGACGAGTGCGAGGTCGGCTTGGTCTTTCAGAATGCGCAGACCCTCTTCGGTCGTGGTAGCCAGAAGTATCGTGGCTCTGTGGTCGTCGAGAGCTTGTTCGAGCAACGGTCTGGCGTGGGGATCGGATGAGATGAGCAGTACGATAGGAGGATGCATATTGTTCTAGCCTCCCCGCGAACCACCAAGCAGGATGCTGAAAAAGTCCGCCAGCTTCGTTCTCACTTCGCTCAGAGACTCAACGTACCGAAGCGTACGCCTCGCCTCTTCGCTTGCTGCGGCCTTGCTGGAAGACCTTTTTGAGCATCCTGTTAATCACTGGAAACAGCCTACTCCTCTTCCCGCCAAGAGAAAAGGGGGTGCCTATGAGACGCGACCCTCTGTTTGTCGGCGGTGGTTTTCCTCTGCAATCCCCACATTGCGAAGGAGACCGCTCCGTTTGGCTCGTTTGAGGGGACTCTCCTTGAAATCACTTGCAAATTGTTCCTCGCTGACCTGAGCCAGAGTCTGGAGGTCGGGTCCGAGGGTCAAGGGGATGGGAGAAAAGGCTGGTTCCTTCGTTGCGTCTGTCCGTAGGTTAAAGGGACAGATGTCCAAGCAGTCGTCGCATCCGAATATGCGATTGCCCATCTGAGAGGCGAGCTCGTCGGGGATCACTTCCCGGCCACCGCGCAATTCGATGGTCAGGTAGGAAATACAGAGTCGGGCATCGACGACATAGGGCTCTACAATGGCGCCGGTCGGACAGGCCTGAATACAGAGGGTACAGCTTCCACACAGATCTGTGGCTGGTTCGTCCTCTTTCAGTTCCAGGGTTGTCAGAATCTCCCCGAGTAGGAGCCAGGAGCCATATTCGGCCGAGACGAGATTGGAATGTTTCCCAATCCAGCCGAGGCCGCCTTGCTGCGCCCAGGCCTTTTCCATGATTGGGCCAGTATCGACGTAGGTGCGTGTGGTCACGCCTGGTGCCAGGGCTGCGATCCGTGCTTCGAGTTGCGAGAGTCGTTGGCTCATCACCGAATGGTAATCCTTCCCCCAGGCATAACGCGCGATGCGTCCCATTCCAGGTTGTTCGTTCGCACGATGGTCGGTGTAATAGTTCATGCCGACCGATACCATCGATCGGCATCCGGGCAATACCATTTGCGGGTTGCTTCGACGAGAGGGGTCGCGAGTCATCCAGGCCATGGTGCCGTGGTAGCCCAGTCGGAGCCATTCCGCGAGACGACTGAATAAGCCACGGGATAACGGGATATCGGGACAGGGGGTCAGGGAATGAGAGGACACAACCGTTGGCTGGCCGCTGTCGTCTACTCGACTAATGCCGACAGCGTCGAAACCCAGTGCCCTGGCTTCCTGTTTTATCGCCTCAGTAAGGGACATGGCTAGGGCGATTGTTGGGAACAGTCAAAACGGACAATAAACTGGACCGAACAATGGTCGGATTTGCAGCGACTGCAGGAGCCGGTAATCTTGGTTTTCCAGTCTGTGGCTGTGCCGTCAAATCGGCAGAGTGTTTTGCCTCCTTTGGAGATGGTCGTCCAGGGTGTGCCGGTTCCGGGGATATTGGCCACCAGGCAGCCTGTGGGGAAGGGGACATGACAGTTCTGTGACGCCTCTCCTTTCGCCATGCCGAAACTACAAGACTGTTCGGTCGTGGCGTGTGAATCGTTCACGGGCTGTGCGTGAACCACCTCTGAAAGGTCGGCTACACCTATGACAATCAGGAACAGGAAAGACCAGCGTGTCATCATGCCACATCCTAGCACAGAGATGTTTAGCAGGATGCTGAAAAAGTCTGCCAGCTTCGTTCTCGCTTCGCTCAGAGGCTCAATATTGAGTTTCTCGGAAGTAGCAAACACTAGAGGGGCTTTTCCGTTCGCCAAGAACCGTTGTAAGGGCGAACGGCGGCACACGATGTGCGATACGTACCTCCTCGCCTCTTCACTCACTACGGCATTGCCCGTGGCAACGGCGCGTCTTGGCGCGCCGGGGTTGGGCGGGTGAAAAGGCCGCCTTTTTGAGCGTCCTGCGTGGTGTGCTCCTGTTGTTTCAGGCGTACAGACCAATAAAATTCCAAGGTGCTCACAGAATTTTCCCGTAGTCTGTTAGATGCGTCAATCGAGTGTCAGCCGCCTGTATTTACTCGCCTGGTTTTCAATGAGTCTATATAATCGCGCCATGATATGGCGTGCAATGATCGTCATGGGATGTCTGCTACTTGGCTGGCCCGGGTGGGGCCGTGCAGCAGAACCAGTCGTGCTTGATGTTCGCACGGAACCCACCGGCGGCGTTCGGGCGACAGCCAAGATTCTCTTTCCGGTAGAACCGGCAATCATTCAGCGATTATTGACCGACTATGCCCATTGGCCTGAACTCTTCGAAGTGCGGATGCGGATGGCGGAGATACGGGTAGAAGACGGCAAGGCCTTCACGGATATTCGGATCGACCATGCCATGCTCCCAGGAGAGCGGCGACTCTTGAGTGAGACGAGAACCCTGCCGACCGGCGGGTTACTGACGGAGTTGAAAGGGGGCGACTTCAAACAGTATCGCCGGTTCTGGAAGCTCACACCTGTCGATGCTGGAACTCATACGAAAGCCGAGTTTGAATTGCTCGTCGAGGTAGATTCGAATATGCCGGATTGGATGATCGCGCTGGCGATGCGGCGAGATTTGGAATCGCATTTTCGAATCATAAGGGAAAAAGCGCTCGCGCAGGCGCAGCTTGAGCAATCGGTTAGACCGCAGTGAGGGCTGGAGCGAATGTCACGCTACCGAGGAAATGTGAATTCTGACAGCTCAACTTTGTCGAGACCCTGTTTTACCAATGTGCCGATATCGAACATTCGTTCAACCTTCAAGATGTCATCGAGTCTGGTTTTCGTGCTGGGGTGTGGCGGGGTGAAGAGTGAGCAGCAGTCTTGATCCGGCTCGATCGATACGGCGAAGCTGCCGATCTGTTGAGCCTGGTCCGTAATTTCCAGCTTATCCATGCCGATGAGCGGGCGCAGGATCGGCAGCTCTGCCGCCTCTTCGATGACTGTCAGATTCTCGGGGGTTTGCGAAGCCACCTGTCCCAAACTATCGCCCGTGACGAGCCCCCAACATTGTTCGCGTCTGGCTAATTCCTGCGCGATGCGGATCATGACGCGCCGGTAGAGGACTACACGATATGCAGCCGGCGCGTTCGCGACAATGCCCTGTTGGATCTCTCCAAACGGAATGACATAGAGCTTCGACGTGTATTGATGGATCGTGAGAAGCTGCACGAGTTCATGAACCTTCTCTTCCGAAGCGCGGCTGACAAGCGGCCGCCCTGAGAAGTGGACGAAGAGGGCTCGGCACCCGCGCTTCATCATGCGATAGGCTGCGACCGGCGAATCGATTCCTCCGGAGATCAAGCAGGCCACTTTTCCACTGACTCCCACCGGCATTCCGCCAGACCCCTGAATCTTTTTGGTCGCGTAATAGACCTCTTTGGAGAGCAGTTCAAGATAGATCGTGAGGTCAGGGTCTTTCAGGCTGACTTTTTTGCCGGTGCCTTTACAGACGGCTGTGCCGACGTCCCGCGCAACGTCCATGGAGGTCAGAGCCAAACGTTTGTCGGCTCGTTTTGCCGACACGCGAAAGGTGGAAAAGGATTCCGATCTGACCGCTTCGATGATCGCCTTGCTGAGCATTTCCAGGTCCGGATGAGCTAGGTCGAGCGGCAACCCATGGGCCAGTGAAAAGTTGGCGATTCCGAACACTCGCGTGAGCCGTTCGATGATGGTCCGGTCCGGAACCGCGTCAGGCAGCAGGACGCGAATTCGGCTGCGAAGATTCTCGACACGTCTAATGCCGAGGTCTTTCAGCGTCCATTGGATATTGCGTACGAGACGCTCCTCGAAGTATTCCCGGTTGCGGCCTTTGAGGGCGAGTTCGTGATAGTGGACGATGGCGCAGCGCATGGGACTAGCAGGATGCTGAAAATGGCCGGAAACATCGTTCTCGGCTCGACAAAATCCTCAACGTACCCCTGAGGGTACACCTCCGGTGTTTGTCTCGCCTGCGGCCTTGTTGGACGACCATTTTGAGCATCCAGTAAAGGATTTAGCGGGTATGATTACTTGATTCAAGATATCGTTCGGCGTCGATGGCTGCCATGCAGCCAGAGCCGGCGGCGGTCACGGCTTGGCGGTAAGTCGAGTCCTGGACATCACCGGCAGCGAAGACGCCTGACACGTTTGTCGCCGTTCCTTGCGTCGTGCGGATGTACCCCTTGGCGTCCATGTCTAATTGGCCGTTGAAGAGGTTCGTATTCGGACGGTGGCCAATTGCGACAAAGACACCCGCGCAAGGCATTTCTGTGACCTTGCCAGTCACGAGATTTTTTATTCGCACGCCTGTCACGACGTCATTCCCAAGAATATCTTCCACGGTAGAGTTCCAGATGAACGCGATCTTTTCGTTCTTCATTGCGCGGTCTTGCATGATTTTGGAAGCCCGCAGCTTGTCGCGCCGGTGGACGATCGAGACCTTGGTTGCGAACTTGGTCAGGAAGGTCGCTTCCTCCATCGCACT
>DATEPD010000390.1:0-2974 GCA_035273365.1 Nitrospiraceae bacterium
GAAGCTATCGCGATCGATGCCTAATGGGCAGTATCTTGTTGAACGCGGCAATGTCATTCCGATGCTTATCAATCAAATACAGGAACGAGCGATGACAACTGCGAATCGTCGCTACGATCTGCCGCCTTCAATCACTCCAAGAGCGTGACAGGTCTTTGCCGCCTCGATCTGCCTGTTCGGCGATCGTGTCGTTGCCATGGCAGCGCCGCACAATGCCTTCAAGCAGGTAGCTAGCCGAGCACCCACAAACACTCGCATGTGTGACAAAAGAAGCCATGGCAGTTCACTGATAATTCATTCTCTTTCAGTTCCTGCCGATGGTTCGGCTTGTGCCGGGATAGCGGCAGGACATCGTCGTCAGTCAGTCCATCTGGTTGATAACAAGGTTACACTCGGCGCGTGCTTTCAATAGGTTACAGAGTCACGGGCGATAGGTATTGCTGGAACAGCACTTGCCATGACTGCGCTGTGAGGAGAAACAAGAGATGCTGAAGATCACCCAACAGCAAGATCCCATGTCGGAATCCACCACATTGCTCATCCTGGAAGGTCGGCTAGGGGGTCCTTGGGTGGATGAACTGGATACGTGCTGGCGTCAGCTGGCAGCGAATTCAGTAGGTGGTTCCATGGTCGACTTGACCGGCGTGACCTTTGTGGATGAGAAGGGCAAAGTGCTCTTGACACGAATGTGGGAAGGGGGCGCGGAGTTTCGTGCTACCGGTTGTCTGACCAGATGTCTCGTAGAAGAGATCACGAGAGCCGGCCGTACCGATTCATCTCGCGTCAATCGAAAGGGCAAATCATCAGGGAGCTGAGGGCAATCGTGTCTTGGGTGGTTGTGTTCAAGACCGTCATCTTCCCGCTCTTGCTGGTCATGGACCTTGTTGACTTTGATCCTAAACAGATAGAATCACCGCTCTCTCAGGGTAAGGACAGAATCCATTATGCGTGAGGCAGTCATTCGTACGGAGAACACCGCTATGTTCAATCGCGTCCGAACGTGTCGATTGGCCGCCATTTTCCTGGCTAGTGTACTGGTCACCAGCTGGCTCGGTTGCAAGCAGGAGGCGGCCTCCACGCCAGCTCGCCCCATCCCGGAGGTGCCGGTGGTCACGGTGTCGTCCCAAACGATGCCCGACGAACCGGAATTCATCGGTCAGACCGAAGCGTCGCGACCGGTCGAAATCCGTTCCCAGGTGACAGGGATCCTCAAGGAACGGTTTTTTACCGAGGGACGCGACGTCAAGCAAGGCGACCGGCTCTATCAGATCGACCCGATTCCATTCAAAGCGGCGAAGAGCAGCGCCAATGCCAAGGTGGCGCAGGCAGAGGCCAGGCTGGTGCAAGCCAAGCAAAATCTTGCTCGCGTGACACCGTTGCTGGCGGAACAGGCGGTCAGCCAAAAAGATGTGGATGATGCGGTGGCGGAGGAATTGGCTGCCAAGGCGGCGCTGGAAGGAGCCAAGGGCGATCAGATAAAGGCGAAATTTGATCTCGACAACACGCTCATCACGGCGCCTATCAGCGGCCGGATCGAGCGGAGCCGGCTCTACGAAGGGCGGCTCATTTCCGCGCAGACCGATCTATTAACCACAATCCACCAGTTAGACCCCATGTATGTGATCGCGAGTGCTCCGGAAATGTTTGTCCTCAAACGCCTGCGGGAGCGCGCATCCAATCGAATCCAAGGTGCGACACTCTATGAACTGCGCGGCGTCATCACATTTTCTGACGGCAGCACCTATTCCCATGAAGGCAAGTTTGATTTGCTCGAAGTCGGCGTGCGCTCGGCCACCGGTACCAGGGACTTTCGCGTGACCTTCCCTAATCCGAATAGCGTCCTGTTCCCAGGACAATTCGTGAAAGTTCGCATTTTGGGCGCCGTGCGAACCGGCGTTATCCTGCTCCCCCAGAGTGCGGTCCAGCATGGACCCAAGGGTCCCATCGTCTTTGTCGTCGGGGCAGACAACAAAGTGGAAATCCGCCCTGTACGAGCCACGTCCTGGCGCGGCAATCAGTGGTCCATCGAAGACGGGTTGCACGAGGGAGACCAGGTGATCATCGCGGGATTCCACATGATCGCCCCGGGCGCGCCGGTGAAAACCGTTCCGTACAATCAATCCGACCCGGCCGCTTCCGGCCAGCCGACAGATGCGAAGTCGGAGCAGGCAAAATGATCTCGCACTTTTTTATCGATCGCCCGATCTTCGCGTCGGTCCTCTCCATCGTGATTGTTGTCGTGGGGTTGGTTTCCTTACACGGCCTGCCCATTGCACAGTTTCCAGAAATCACACCGCCCGTCGTCCAGATCGAAGCGGACTATCCAGGGGCGAACGCGGAAGTGATCGCAGATTCCGTGGCACGACCGATCGAAGTGCAGCTTCCCGGCATCGACAACCTTCTCTACTACGATTCCACCAGTACCAATGACGGGCATATGACCATCAAGCTCACGTTCGAAATCGGGACAGATATAGACATCGCTCAGGTACAGACCCAGAACCGCCAGAAGCTGGCAGAGCCCCAGTTGCCACCTGAAGTTGTCCGCCAGGGCATTTCGGTCAAGAAGGTGTCGCCGGACCTGCTCGCCGTCGTTGCCCTGAGCTCCAGCGATCCCACAAAAGACACTGTCTTTATCTCCAACTATGCCCTTCTCAATGTGATCGATAATCTCAAACGATTGCGTGGCGTCGGAGACGCCTTGGTCTTCGGAGGACAGAATTACTCGATGCGCCTGATCCTGGACCCGATCAGGATGGCGCAACTTAACCTCACGCCCTCCGACATTGCCAACGTGGTCCGCGAACAAAATCGGGACTTTCCAGCAGGGACCATTGGGCGGGAACCAGCGCCCCGAGGCACCGAATTGACGATTCCGGTGATCACACAAGGCCGTCTCACGGAGGTGAAGGATTTCGAGGAGATGATTGTCCGTGCGCTCCCAGACGGGTCGATGATCCGCTTAAGAGATGTC
>DATEPD010000391.1:0-9499 GCA_035273365.1 Nitrospiraceae bacterium
CTTGAGTTCCGTCTTGGGGTCCAGATTGGCCAGATTACGATCCCGCGTGCTCCAAATCCACCCCAGGATCGCCGACGCATTGATGATGTTGGAAATCACGTTAAAGCGCCACAGCCCCATCCAGACATTTTCGAACTCCGGAGTCATCGAGTCGAGCCCGTGGGCATATCCAAAGACTCGCTGAAAGATGACCTCCGCCCCCACAGCCGCCAACATCGCGAACCAACTGACCTTAAACACCTTCGAGTCGTACCATAGCGACATGTCGTACCCGCGGTCGCTACCGCCGAACGTTGTACTTGCCATATTTCTACCTCCTCTTAATACGCAACCGAAAACCACCCCTGATTACGCCTCTAAACGCTACCTCTTTCATCGCCTCCTTTTTTGAAACATTCGACAAACACCCCTGTGAGTTTAGTAGTGAAGAGCCTTCCGATTTTGGTTCGTAACAACTTTAGAAATTGCAGTAACAGATATGTGCTGACCGTCCATTTCTCATGAAGCTTACATGTGCAAAATCCTAACTCCACTGAGCTTTGGTGTCAACAAACGCGGGAAGGTTTTCATGGACTACGTACATGCATACCCCGTACCAACCGACGCTAAAGCACTGAGATACCACAGGGAACCGTGGGCACATCGAGTTAAAAATTGGAACTTCCCGCTAATGAATAGGAAGAATGGTCACGGACTGGACGTCTCAGAAGAGGGGCATAATACGCCGGAGCTGCTTAGCAAAACCATTGCGAGTCAAGGCTACACGCATCGAAATAGGCAATCCTGCCTCACGCAAGCCCTTCGCCGTATAGTGATGGCAATGGTGGAACAGATGGTACGACGACCGGGCACTGCAAAACCGACTGTTGCCGACAACTCCCACCGGCACTTCCGATGCGATGGTCGCTCGGAGGTAGGACCGTAAGCTCCGATATCCAGCTTCACTAATCTGAAACCTGAAGGTTTCAACCGGAGGCTTTTGTGTCCGCTCCGCCCAGATCGATTCATGAATCCCGACTTCAACGACACCCTCCGTCGGCCACAAGAGGGCACGGAGCACCCCGGTAAATCCTTGACGCTTTTCCAAATACCACGCGCGCTCGGCATACCCCCATTCTTCATGGACAGGCCGCTCTCTTGGTGCACTATCCATCCCGGTGACACCATAGTCGCCTCTGACATGAAACAGCGGGGCTTCGACAGGCAGCGCAATCATTGAATGCGCAGCATCGAGTGACACAACAATGGGAATAAAGTCGCAGGGCCGAAGATCAGGGTCAGACCTTGTAATCATGCACAATGCCTGTGTGGAGCGGAAATTCCTTGCTCAATGACGATGAAGATTGATGCGGGGGGGAGGGTACCGTCATACCAGCAGAGAGTCAACCATAAAACATGTGTTTTCCAAGGGTAACTCTCTCTCTCATACATCCACCGGCTCGCTGAGATATGCCAGTGGCACAAGGGATACCATCGAGAGTCTTTCTTATAATGCTCTTTGCAAACTTGCTCGTTTCTCCGCAAGGGAATTTCTGGTGCGCATCGACCGCACACGTTCTGATCGTATGCGTGGACTGCGAGCAAGGGGATGGACCAGACCTCCCCTCACGTTTCCATCATTTCCAATCGCGCATCAAATTCATGCCCGCAGGACGTGCAACGGATGCAATCCGATTCGACTGTAAATTCATCTGATCTGATTCCCATGCCACCGCAATCCGGACAGCGCGCGAGGTGGACCCTCTCATCTTCTACGGTTTCGTATTGCGTGCCACGGAGACAATACACCGGCTTCCCATCAAGCAACCACGGATTCCCCGCGTTGTCGAGCACCGGCAACGTCACATAATGATGGTTCACGTAGTCGTCAAGTTCCTGTCGGTTGGCAAACCCCTCCTTAATCAGCTTACCCCCCATCACCTCATAGAGCTTGTTCTCCTTCACGATCGCCTTAGTAGGACCCATCACGCACCTCCCGTTCTGATTAGGAGCGTATGATTCACAGTCTCTGGTATTGGTACAAACAAGAAACGTGTCTCGTGAAGCAGCTCTCGGACTTCGCCAAATCATTGCGCTTCGCGTTTTATCATCGACGAGCGATGTGTCGTTAGACGACCCCGGAGTAGTATCGGAGAATATTGCTCACAGAAATCACTCCAATGATGGCCCCATCTTGTGTCACGGCTAGATGCCGTGTGGCCTGATCCTTCATCATGCGCACGGCGTCGATAATCGGCCGATCGGCCTCGATAGTCACCATCGGCGTCCGCATGCAGGTTTTGACAAGGGTCGAATTGGGATCCAACCCCTTGGCTACCACATCGCGGGCCAAGGCCGAATCGGTGATGACCCCGACGTACGATTGGCTGTTTGTGACGAGTAGCGCCCCCAGTTTCCATTGCTGCATCAGCTGCCCGGCCTTTCGCAGACTGGCGTCCTGCGACACGCTCCGCACCTCGGTGGACATGTGTTCAGCGATCTGCGGACCGGTGAGCGTGGACCTGATCCTGGTTTTCTTCGGTTCGGCAAACCGGCGTGCTTCCAATTCTGACACGCAGCTCTCCAACACGCGGCCGCGCTGCAACAAGCTTTGCCGCTGATTATCCACGCCGGTGTCTTCCGGCGCCTCTTCTGTCATGTTGACCAATCCCGCCGCCTCACCCACCTCAGCATACTCATACGCGTGCAGCAAGTCAGACGCCTGCCCGAGCAGCTCTTCGATCAGCCGTTCGGTCTCCATGTCGAATTCTTCCAGACTACGCGTCGGTGTGCCCCTGCCCAGGAACGGGGCGAATTCGGTAAGCTGCTTCCGCATCCGTTCGATGCTTCGGTCGAGAGATACACGTGGTTTTGAGGAAGTCGTGCGGGTCGCCATGGCGCCTCCTATCATCGATGTAGGTGAGCGTGGACGCCCGATCTTACCCCTGCTGAAGGGCTAGGGCAAGTGCCGGAAATTCGGAACTGGATTCCTGTCGGATACGGAATAACTTATTGTGGTAGTTGGCGGAACGGGCGAGTGAAGGTTGGAGGTCGCTCTATCAAGGTTGCGCCACTCGCGCAAGTCATGCCGCCAATGTGCGGATTGTTGGCGGGCTTTATCACCATGCAGACATCGACGACTGGTGATCACTGCAATGAATGACGAGATACACACTCGTGAGTTCTGCGTGATTCGCACGATTTGTTTTATTCGGGCTTGCTCAACGGAGAAAAAGGAGCCAGAGATACACCGCACTCATGAATACCGACCCCACCATAACAGGAAACCCAAACTTGAAAAATTGCCAGAAGGAAATGGGATAGCCTGCTTTGCGTGCAATATCGACAATCACGACGTTTGCGCTCGCACCAATGATCGTGCCATTCCCACCCAGACACGCGCCAAGCGCCAACGCCCACCATAGCGGCATGATGTCGGGCTGATGGACCAAGGTCGCATACTCTGAAATCTCGGGGTGAAGCGACCGGGCGAGGTCCACAATCAACGGATTCATCGCTGCAACGTAGGGAATATTATCCACTGCCGCTGAAAGCAGTGCCGACCCCCAAAGCACCGCCATCGTGGATCCCACAAGATTCCCTCGCGTCACCGCCACCAGCTGATCTGCCAGAAATTGAATCACGCCGACCTTCACCAATCCACCGACCAGGATAAACAGCCCGATAAAAAAGAAGATGGTCTTCCATTCAACATCGGTGAGATACGACAACGCGTCTGCGTCCTCCTGCTTGCGCCGAGCGTGCCCGATCAGCATGAACAGGCTCGCACCCAGGAGAGCAATCGTAGCCGGCTCAAGATGAATGAGCGAATGGATACAGAACCCCACGTTCACGATCCCCAGCAGCCAGAGACAGCGGTGCAAGAACGGTCGATCTGATACGGCCTCCCGTGAACTCAATGCCAGCACCGCCGTGCGAAGATGCGGCGCCACGGTCATGTTGCGCCCGAAGATCACCCATAGCGCAGCCAGGAACACGCCCATGATCACCACCGCGATGGGACCCAACATCACGAGAAAATCGAGGTAGCCCAATTCGGCCTTACTGGCGATCATGATATTGGGTGGATCTCCGACCAGTGTTGCGGTCCCCCCGATATTGGACGCAAGCGCCTCGGTCATCAGAAAGGCCATGGGATTGAGTTCCAATCGCTTGGTAATGGCCAACGTGACCGGCGCCATGAGCAACACGGTGGTCACATTGTCGAGCATGGCGGAGAGCCCAGCCGTCAACAGGGCCAATAACACCAGCAGGCGGAACGGTTTCGCGTCGGCCCGCTGGGCCGCCCAGATGGCCAAGACCTCGAAGAGCCCGGTCTCCCGGACAATATTAATAATGACCATCATCCCGATCAGCAGAAACACCACGTTGTAGTCGACACCAAACTCATGGGAATAGAACGCCTCCTCTTGTGACACCACGCCGAGCCCGATCATCACCGCCGCCCCGCACAGCGCCACAATCGTTTTGTGGATCCGTTCGGTCAGAATGACCAGATAGGAGACACCGAAGATGAGAAGAGCCAAAGAAATGGGAGACATGCAATACTTTCCCGTCTAAAGAATGACGCTGAGCTTAAAGTCTTTCCAGGATTATCTGGAGACCGCCACGACGGTACCATAACAGAAATTTGTAATTCTCCCTACGTCTTTCCTCCGTTCTTGAAAGATTTAACGCTACGTCTAATTGCCGCATGGACCTTCCCAACCCCCATGACGCCTACGTCCCCACTATTTATCTCGATAGGCCATGTCGGCATGAGAAACCACGTTGTATGTTTCTTAGAGCCGATGGCCACATTCGGATACAGTCCATTTTGATGGTGCCCTCCACAGACAGAACTCTTTTCTTTTATTTCGCCTGAAAAATCACGCGATACGTTTTGTGCGCTTCCCACGGTTCGGATCTTGCTCCCCTCTGACTTGCATCTTGTTCATGCAGGAAAACAGTAGGTGCATCCCGGTTCTCGGAACACTTCTAAGGCAGGCGCGCTAGGTTCTACCGCGCTACTCTGCCTCACTGCAGCGCATGCGGATCCCGAAAGTGTGACCGTTCGTAGGCCTTCTTGTAGGCCTGGGTTCAAAGGCAACGTACCCATCACTCCTTGCGGGCACAAACAAACTAGAACAGGAGGGGATGATGTCGAGAAATAACCGCATCTTCCTGTCACTCGGAATTGCCGGAGCGCTGTACTACACAGCCCTACTCGGCGTCGCTGTGGCTGACGATAGGAATGGGGATAGGAGTAGGGAGATGTCCTTTACCAGGATGTTTCCCGAGCTGCCCCCTTTTGCTCCACCAACCGATGAGGCACGCGACCAGGTCAAGAAGCTGGGAGAAAAAGGTGGGCTCATCGACGCCTTAGATGACCTGACTGATCCAGTGTTGTCAATCACAGATCCCACACGCAGGACAAACAATCCTGACAATCCCAACATGACGGCCGGCATGACGTTCCTGGGCCAGTTCCTCGACCACGACATTACGTTCGATCCGAATTCTCCCTTGCTCGAAAAAACCAATCCAAAGGAGACCACCAACTTTCGGACTCCACGATTCGATCTGGACAGTGTGTATGGTGGCGGACCGAAACGGTCCCCGGAGTTGTATGACCCGAGTTCCTACGATATCAAGCTGAAGGTCGAGCCCATTCCTGGGTCAGAGCTCTTCTCGCGCAACGGAGCGATTCGATTCGATCTCCCGCGTGATCCGAATACGCTCACAGCGTTTCTGGGGGATCGACGAAACGACGAGAATGTGATCCTCTCTCAGCTTCATGTAGCGATGCTCCGTTTTCACAATGCGGTGATCGACCATCTGCGCGCAGATCCCTCCCATGCCAATCAATCAGCTGAACAGATCTTCGTGCTGGCCCAACGCGAGGTCCGCTGGCACTATCAGTGGATCATCCTGCACGAATTCCTGCCGCTGACAATCGGGCAAGAGCGCGTCGATGACATCCTGCAGCATGGCATCCGTTTCTATCACTTCGATAGAGACAATCCGTTGATGCCGATCGAATTTTCGGTGGCCGCCTATCGCTTCGGTCATTCGCAAATTCGTCCGAGCTACCGCCTCAACTTCGGCCGTCCCGATATGGGCCACAATCCGTTCTTTGCGTTTATCTTCGATGATACCCAGGATCCCAACGACGTGGATCCAAACGATCTGCGTGGCCATAAGCGCGCGCCCCGTCGGTTTGTCGACTGGCAGACCTTCTTTAAAATCGACCCGACCAATTTCCGGCCTAACAAGCAGATCGACAGCAAACTCTCCAGCGTGGTGATGTTGCTTCCAGGCTCGCGTGGACCCCTTCCCGGTCTGCCGGCCGACGGGATACAGTCGTTGGCCTCGCGCAACTTGATGCGGCATGTCAATTTCGGGATCCCGGCCGGCCAGGCGATCGCGCGCAGGATGGGCCTCCCGGTGCTGCCCCCCACACAACTGGACGCGCTCAGGCCATTTGGCATGGAGAAGAGCACCCCACTCTGGTTTTATATTTTGAAGGAGGCGGAACTCATGGAGAAGGGTCTCCGCTTAGGACCGGTGGGAGGCCGCATCGTCGGTGAAGTGTTTATCGGCCTACTGAAGGCCGATGAGTCGTCCTATCTGGCCGCTCGACCGAACTGGACACCGGTGTTGCCATCTGCGGCACCCGGCGAGTTTCACATGACCGATCTGTTGACATTTGCCGGAGTGGTTCCACCATTGGACTAATGACGGCTACACGCGTCGCCGGTTAGCGAAGGCCAGGCGGGGTCACGCTGCCCCCGGTTCCGGGAATCTGCAACGCAATAGAGAGAGCACGCCCCTCGGGCGTGACTTGCGCCGCGATCTTGTCGCCGGTTTTCAATGGCCCCGCCGCGCCTTCAATTTTCGTTTCAGCGGTCACACGCAATCGCACTTCCCGTCCTGATATTTCCTTCACGACGAGTTCCTCACCTTCCCAGTACAGCACATCGCCATTGACTCCAGCGCTTGCATTCGATTGAGAGCCTTCCAACGCTTGACCTTGAGTGACCACGGCGAGAACGAGAAAGAGAGCAAGAAAAATTGACATGTTCGACCCTCCTCCTTTTTTAGCCTACTGGCAGCTCTGGACAACTGTCAATCTGTATCCCATTGCCAACGCAGCTTGGGTCAGTTCTCCCGTCGCATCGGCAGCGAAATGGGTCAGCCGGCGTGAGACATCGGCAGAGGCGAGTGGAGATGAAGAAGTCAGCGCCAAATGAAGTGTCAATCAGGGATCAGACAAGAAACCAGTGTGGAATCGCTCACACGCCCAAGGTTGAGACGACGTTTCCGATCGCCTTCACTTGTGCTCATGAACGGACAGGAACCTCTCAATCATGGAATTTTAAGTCCGCAACATCATGGGAGAAAAGACAATCGTCCTCGCATACAGATGGCATTACATCTGCATAATACTGGCCGTGAACGTCTACACGATCGTCCAGCGGTAAGATCATAGAAAAGAGCCGGGTTATGGTGATCCGACAACATCCTCGATTTCCAGCGTCCTTTTCCGGCACGCTCATCCACCAGAGTCATCTCCACGGAATCAGTAAAGCGTTGGATCTCTCGCGTAAAGGATGTCGGCTCGAAAGTTCCCTTCGAGCCATCGCGGGAATGAGAGTGGATCTTCTGCTCTATCTCCATGAAGATGAGGCTCCGATACTGATACAAGGTGCCGTCGTACGATGGTCCGGCCGGCACGGAACCGGCATTGAGTTTCGGTCCCTCGCCTCGCCCCATCAGGAACGACTGAACCACACGATTCAGCACCTCGAAACCATAGCCGGCCACAGCTGACACCAGCCCGAAAAGATCCTCTATTATGAATCAAGCCATTATTCCTCAAGGCTCGGGCGAAGAAGGAAACGCCCGTAGACCACAGCGAACAGGAGGTAGGCCCCACTCCAACTCACGGCCGCTGCACCCAATACGAGATTCGTCGATACATGCGTAATCGGTCCGAACACCCTCAACACAGCACCAAAGTTGACCAGCATGTAGATGAACACCGTCAGAGGGCCGGCGTGTCGTGGACGTCCTGTATGCCCTAAACTCGCGCGGGTCATGATCGCGAGAGTCATTGCGCCCACTGCGCCGGTGGTAAACGCATGTGTCGCATCCTCGATAGGCAAGCCAATCCCTATAATCGAGCCTCCCAGCACCAGCAGCGACAACGCATACCAGCCATACCCAAAGTGCAGGATCAGTACCAATGGCTCACGCCATGTGATCCAACCGTACCAGCGTACCAGTCGGCCAAAATTGACTAGCCCAGCCACCACGAACATCCATCCTGTTATCATGGACTGCGGCTGACCTATCCAGGCACCAACGGCGGCGCCCACTAACAGAATCGACAGGCCATCGTAATAAGAAAAGGAAGCAGGCCGTTCGGTTCTGTTGGAGTCGGCCAGGAATTCTTGGGTAAAATTCGGGATCACACGCCCGCCGATCAGGACCAGTAACATCATGACCAACGAGAGACCCATGCGTTCGGGAAGATCCGTTGACGTTTCGCTTAAGGCCCGCAAGTGGAACAGAATATTTGCTCCGGCATACAGACTGATCAATATCCCCATCGGCGCGCGAGACCAGTTTTTCGCTGCCACAATTTCACGCCAGACGAGTCCCGCAACTGCAATGAGAAACCCTACGTCGATGATGGCAGAAATGAATGGCGTGAACCACGGGATGGCGATAAGGAGACGTCCGGCCAGCCACAGCGCGAAGAGCAGCATCAATTCAGATCCTCTTATCGGCGGACGGTCGGTCCAGTTGGGGATAGCCGTCAGTAGGAAACCTGTAATCACCGCCGGAAGAAAGCCGAAGACCATCTCGTGCACATGCCAATCTCGCGCCGGATAGAGAAAGCCTGAGTCGCCCATTCCGGCAAACACTAGAATCCAAACAGGAACCACCACACCGGCAAACAACGCGGCACCAAGAAAAAACGGTCGGAAGCCATAAGAAAAGACTGCGGGCCCATGGTAGTCGGAGTTCTCACTTGACGGGTTAGTCATGAATCCTCAATTCACAATAGGACAAGATGTGACCACACTTAATGTTTCGTATCCTGCTTTCTTGTGGGACCGACCGTGCTGGTCAACACCACACAGGGGGAAGTCTTTGCGCCCGTTGTCTCTGCCATGCCGTTTATGGACTTGGACGAGGGTACGGCTCGGCGGCGGTGTGGACCCGCGATGTCAGTAAGGCCCACCGCATCGCCGCCAAGCTGCGCGCAGGTCGGTGTGGATCAACTATTACAATATCTTCGATGCCACGCTCCCTTTCGGCGGTTATTAGCAATCCGGATGGGGCTGCGAAATGGGCCACGACGCGCTGGAGCTGTATACCGAGGTGGAAGCCGTCACCGTGCGGCTATGAAACCTCACGGGAAACCGGGCCAATCGGCAGAAAGACCACAAGCGACGCGAGCAAGGCCAAATGGTTTCTGATAGGTGTGTCTATGTGTCAGCGCGCGACG
>DATEPD010000392.1:0-15891 GCA_035273365.1 Nitrospiraceae bacterium
CAAAATCTGACCGAGACTCCCGCCCAGAATCGTCATGAAGCGTCCCAACGGGATAAAGACAAGATGGCCCGCTTCATGGAACGGCAGATTGATCAGATGGAGAAACGATTCCCCTGTGTAGTTGGTTTCAAGCGGCGTGAAGATAAGCGCTCGGCCCCACCAGAGCAGCAACAGAAACACGGCGACTCTGCCCGCGAACGTCAGCGGGTCTATGGACGTGTCTGCCTCAACAAACCACTCTTTGGCAAGAGACACCCAGCGCGAGGAGTTCCGCCGCCTGTCCTGCGATTGAGTCGACACAAGCGGCCGGTACTTGGCAAAGATGATCCCACATTTCACGCACTCTGTCGCTCCGTCAGGCTGGTCAGCCTGACACTTGAGACAGGATACGATCGAGGTCTCAGTAGATGCCATAGCCCCACTGTAGGGCCGAGCGAATAATCGGACAAGAAAATCTCCTGATTTATCCAGATGGCTGTATGAGGTCTGCATGCAGAATGCTCAAACAGGCCTTACAGCAAGGCCGCAGCGAGTGAAGGCCCGAGGCGTACCCTCAGGGGTACGTTGAGGGCCTGAACGATGCGAGAACGAAGCTGGAAGACTGTTTCAGCATTCTGCTAGTGGAAGGAGAAAGGGACAGGCGCAAACGTCAAAACAAACACCGCAATGGCGATCCATCCGACAATGATCCGCTTTCGACCCAACGACTCGTGAGGGTCGCGGACCGGCGGGTGCCCGAACCCCCACAATCCTGCCATGAAGGCCCAGAGCCACCAGCCAGGCCATCCGACGTATCCCAACACGACGAGGATCGGCACGATGACAAACGCCATGATTCGCTGGCGTGAACCCCACAGGGCATACGCCACATGACCGCCGTCGAGTTGGCCGATGGGAAGAAGATTCAGTGAGGTCACGAACAGACCGAACCATGCGGCGAACGCGATGGGGTGCAGAACGATATCGGCCTGAGGAGGAAGGGATCCAACGACCAGCCACGCGATGAACTGCAAGAGCAATGGTTCACCCAACTGCATACCATGGGTCGCCGTTCGATCTACGACCGTTGATAGGTTCAGCCCAACGACCAGTGCCACCACTGCGACGATAAAGCCGGCAAGCGGCCCGGACACGCCGACGTCGAACAGCGCGCGCCGATTCATGATCGGTCCGCGCAGGCGGATGATCGCCCCGAATGTGCCGATGAAATACGGAGGACCAGGGATGAACAACGGCAGTGACGCCGGTACCCTATGGATGCGGGAGAGCACATAGTGCCCGAACTCATGGGTCACCAGAATCACCAGCAGCGTGGCGGCAAAGGGAATGCCTCGCCAGAGCATCGTGGGCTGTTCGAGTAGAAAATTCACCGGCCCTTGGATCGGCCCGTTATAGACCTGATAGGCCCCGGCCCACAGTGTGGTAAAGATTGTCGCGACGAAGAGGCTGACGGGCAGGACCCACTTCGAGAAGGGAGTCTCCTCGAATTCGTCGTCCGCGGAGAGATCACTGAGATTCGCAGGAGGTCCTGTCGCACCGGGATGCTCTCCGCTGCGGATCGGCTCGTCGTCGTTCCGCTGGTCGAGACTCATGGCACCTTCTTCAATAATCAGATGCGAAGGGATTATGGTCGAGTTCTTCTCGAACCGTCGTGGCCGGTCCGTGACCCGGCAATAGGATACAGTCGTGAGGTAATTTCAACACGCGCTGCCGCACGGAGTCCAGGTGCGTGCTATAGAGGGTGTGGGGATTGGAGCGTCCGATCGACCCGGCAAAGAGGGTGTCGCCGACGAAACACACGGGCTGTGACCCGGCGTCGACGCGATAACAAATGCCACCAGGCGTATGACCGGGTGTCGTGAGGCAATGGACGGTGAGTCCTCCCACCGGAATTGAACGTCCATCATTCGGCGCGGTGAGGCGGTCTTTAGACGGTCTCCAGTGGAGCAGGTTGATATCGTCGGACCCTAAATAGACCGGGACCTGCCATCTCGCCAACAGTTGCTCAATCCCTTCGGCATGGTCCGCATGCCCGTGAGTAAGACAGATGCCGGTCAGCCGGACTCGATGGGATTCGAGCCAGTCGATCATGGCCGGAGCGTTGTACCCCGTGTCGATCACCAGCGCTTCTCCCTCGTCGTGCAGAATGTAGCCCTGCACTCCATAGCCGCTCACGGAGCCATGGACCGTTTCGATCCATGCCGGCACCTGTTGCGTCACAGGCTCCCATTTGTCGATCACAATCTGTTCGAGTGGTGCCGACCGCAAATCCAAGGCCTTTGCCAACACCCGTACATCTGCACGGTCGTGCGGTTGGCCTCCTCGTTCCAGTGTCGTAATGTCCCCGTCGGACAGCCCCGTTGTACGAGCGACGTCCTGTACCGAGAGCTGTTGCCCCGTCCGTGCCTTCTTGAGGATATCTGAAAAGTCGTCTTCGAGCGGCATGTTCGTCAATCGTGAGTGATCAGGTGAGCCCGGCGAGAATCCGCCGGTACTCGTCCTCGGTGAATGCTTTCAATGTCGTGGAACGCATGTTGCCCAGCGATCCAAACTTGAGGGCGAAACTTGCCAGCTTGTCGTTGTTGGGCATATCCACAATGAGCACCACATCATAGGTTCCCAGTGTCATGTAGAACGATTTGACTTCGCCGCCCATATCCTTCGCGAGCTTCTTCACTCCATCCAAACGTTTCGGCGAATCTTTGATGCTCCTGATTCCCTGATCGGTCCAATTGAGGAGCATCACATAGGTCACCATGGCAGCCTCCTTGGGTGCTGTGTGGACGTGGAACGACCAGGATCTCCGGTAAGTGGGCTTGTCGAATCAATTCTTCTGGGTGAGCGCAATCTCCTTCACATCCCCAAACCCCGACAGTAACTTCGGCAGGGCTTCGCCGGCCCCGACGGCAACAATGGTCAGTCGCTCGGGGTTCAAATGTTTCTTCGACGCGGCCAGAATTTCATCCTTCGTCAATGCGATGACGCGGGCACGCAACTGCTGAAGGAAATCCTTGGGAAGCCCGTCATACTCCAGCTCAATCAACCGCCCCACGATCGCCGACGAACTGGCAAAGGAGAACACAAACGAGTTCACATAGGCCTCTTTCGCTTCTGCGAGCTCGCTGTCTGTCACCAACTCGGTCCTCATCCGTTCCATGTTCGCGATAAACCGAGTGATGACTTCTTGCGTCGACAGCAACTTCGTCTCAGCACGCATCAGCCAGACACCCTGATCGTGCATCCCGGAATTCAAGCGGCTGCCGACCGAATAGGCCAAGCCCCGCTTGGTCCGCACGTCGTTGAAGAGACGGCTACGAAAGGAACTGCCCCCCAGAATGTCGTTCGCGATCGCCAAGGCGACATAATCGGGATTGTTTTCTTTGATCGACAGATGACCGATTCGAAGGTGCGTCTGCGTGGTATCCTTGTTCACAAACCTTACGACGGACTTCGCCATCTGGCTCTCGGACACGTCGGGAATCGTCAGCACCGGCACCTCGCCTTTTTTCCAATCGCCGAATACTTCTCGCAACAGTGTCAGCATCGCGGACTTGTCGAAATCTCCCGTGATCCCCAGGATCATACCGTTAGGATGAATCGTCTTCCGGTGAAAGGCGACCAGATCGTCTCTGGTGATGCGGGTGATGGACTCGATGCTGCTTTCACGCGCCGTCGGGTGGTTCTCTCCGTATAGGAGCTTCAGGAATTCGCGGCTCACGATCGAACCGGCGCTATCTTGCCTGCGTCGAATCCCTTCGATGGCCTGCAACTTGGCCAGTTCGACCCGCGCCGGCTCAAAGGCGGGTGTCTGAATCAGTCCCTCGAAAATCTGAAGCCCACGCTTCACATCCTTACTGAGCACATCGAGCGACGCGGAACCCGATTGCCGCCCAATCGAGATGCTCACATCCACGGCAAATTGTTCGAGTTCTTCGTCTACCTGCTTGGACGACAGACCGCCGCCCCCGCCGGTCCGCATGACGGAACCGGTCAATGAAGCCAGGCCGATCTTATCCGCCGGATCAAGCCAACTGCCCGTTCGCATAGTCGCTGTCATATTAATCAAGGGCAGCTCATGGTCCTCTAGGAAATACACGACCATCCCGTTCTCAAGCACCACACGATCCGGTTCGGGAGGGGTGAACTCAACCGGTGGAAACGTCATCTGCCGTGGGTCGCTTAGTGCAACTTTTCCGGCACAGCCGGTCATGACAAAACTGATGACCGCTAGTACACCGACTACAGCAGCAAGCGCAGTTCGAATCCTCAC
Organism: Nitrospiraceae bacterium; assembly: GCA_035273365.1. Lineage (GTDB taxonomy): Bacteria > Nitrospirota > Nitrospiria > Nitrospirales > Nitrospiraceae > Palsa-1315. The sequence goes on from DATEPD010000392.1 coordinate 4,271, forward strand.
CCTCTCCTCCTTTACCCCTCCCCCCTCACTGCTAACCCGCCTCATCGCGCCACCTCCGTCGACAGCGCCGGCCCGATGCGCTTCTCGCCGGCCTTCTTCACCAACGTTGCCACTGTGCGGTTCGATTTTGTGAAATATTCAGCGGCCACTCGCTGGATATCCGCAGGCTTCACGGTGGCTATTTTTTCCCGGGCCTTGACCACGTAACGCCAATCTCCCGCGACCGTCTGGTAGAGTGCCAATTGAGAAGCCAGACCTCCGTTAGATCGAAGCGCCCGCACCAAATCGGCATCGAGGTTATTCAGCACTTTCTCGAGCTCTTTGGCGGATACCGGCTCCGTCTTGAGCCGTTCGAGCTCGGCATAAATGGCCGCTTCAATTTCTGCCGTCGTATGGGGGGCAAGCGGTGTGGCAGTGAGTACGAAGAGATTCGGGGAGCGAACACCCGGATAATTCGAATCCGAGTTGACGGACGCGGCGATCCGTTTTTCGCGGACCAGATTCGTATAAAGCCGGGACGTGAGTCCGTCGCCCAACACGGCGTCGATCACGTCGAAGACGTAGTCATCCGGATGGCCCAGCGCCGGCTTGTGAAATCCGATAACCACAGACGGTTCGGCATCGAATTCCACCTCCACGCGGCGCTCCCCTCGTTGAGGCGGCTCAACGGTGACGATCGGAGACTGCGGAGGTGCGGCTGGTATCTTGCCGAACGTCTGCTCGATCAACATCATGACGTCCTTTGGATGAATATCGCCCACAATGGCAATCGTCGCATTCTCGGGACCGTAATGGGCCTTGAAGAAGGCTTCGGTATCGGCCGGCGTGAGTGACAGGATATCCGACTCCCAACCGATCGTGGGAATGCCATACGGATGTGCGCGAAAGGCTGCCGAGGTGAAGGTTTCATACAACAGCCCACTGGGGCTATCGTCATTCCGCAACCGCCGCTCCTCCATCACCACTCCGCGTTCCTTGTAGAATTCGCGGAGAACCGGATGCGCCATTCGATCGGCTTCGAGCGCAGCCCAGAGTGGCAGACGATTCGCCGGGAGGCTGATCATATAGCGAGTCAGATCCTTGCCGGTCGCCGCATTGAGCCCGACACCCCCCTGGCGTTGGTAGAGGAGCGCCATCTCATTGCCCGCCACGAACTGACCCGCCTGTTCTTGTAGTTCCGTAAATCGTTTCTGCAGCCCCTCGATGGCTGCACGGTCCTCGGGGCTACTCGGTCTCTCCTGGCTCCTCCGCGCGAGATCTCGTTGTCGCTGCTCCAGCTCGGTCCCCACTCGATACCACTCTTCGAGAACGGGCCGTTCCTTGTCGTAGTCTTTTGTCCCGACCGTCCTCGTACCCTTAAACGCCATATGTTCGTAGAGGTGGGCCAAGCCGGTTTGACCGACCTGTTCATTCACCCCACCGACCCCGAAGGTCATGTTGAGCGAGACCACCGGCGTCTGATGGCGTTCGACCATGAGGATGGTCATACCGTTCGCCAGTTTCTGCTCTACGACACGATCCACCAGACCGAACGATGACGCATGCGACAGGTTGAGACTGAGGCTCAGGCCAAGGAGTACGCAGAAAATCAGAAAACCGCGACCGCTTCTTATGGTGTCCTTCCGCAACCTCAACCTAAGTCTCAACCTATTGTTCATATAAAGAGCTCCATGAGTTGTTCCGGTCGTTCGATAAACCAGTCCGGACGACAGGCTTCCATCTTGGCACGATTCCCCATGCCGTACCCGACCGCACAGACACGAATCCCGGCGTTATGCGCGCCGTTGATATCGTTGGTGCTATCCCCGACGAGCACCGTCTGTTCTTTCGACACATTTAAATGTTCCATCACATGTAACAGCATCCCCGGTTCCGGTTTCAATCCAAACCCGTTATCGCCTCCGACGATGTACTGAAAATGATTCCCCCCCAGCCCTTGGAGAATCACGTTCGTGTACTCAATAGACTTGTTGGTGGCCACTGCCTTCCGCTTGCCTGCAAAATGCGTTAGCATCTCTCCGATGCCGGGATAGAACGTGGTCTGATCGAGGCAATGGGCCAAGTACTGGACCCTGAACACACGCAACGCTTCGTCGAAGGTGCCACGACCGCTCTCACCGACCGACAAGCGCAGCAACTGTTTGATCCCATCCCCCACAAACCCAAAAATTTCTTCGATGGGCCGCTGCGGCAGTCCCAGTTCGGCCAAGGTCAGGTTCACCGACGCGGCAATATCCCATTTGGACTCGATGAGCGTCCCATCCAGATCGAAGATCAACAACTCTACAGAGGTCTTCCCCATCACGGCTTGGCCTTTCGCAACTCTTCTTGTAATACCCCGAGACGGTCTCGCTTCGCCGGGTCGATTTCCTTCAGCCAGGCTTCGCGCACAAAATTCACCATCCGTTTCTGCCCGACGTGGGGGGGAAGCATCGGCTCGATAATCCTCCATCGATTCTTGACGGCCTTCACGCGAAACCGAACCTCTACTGTCTCAGCCTCCTGGACGAAACCGGCGGTTTCCATATACACCGAGCCTAGAACCTGAAAGGTGACCGGAATCACGACTTCCAGTCTATCGATCACGTCCCATTGGCGATACTGCTCCGCCACTACGAAGCCTCGCGTCACGACGACATGCCCCCACGTCGGCTCCTCATGCCAACCCGTGAAGGCCGCGACCGTCTCGAACGACATGGCATCGAGCCGAGCTCCCTTATAATCGAGTGCCAGATATCGTTTCACCACGTCAGCCGGTGAGTGCTTGAGGGATCCGGTCTGCGCTAGCCCATCTCCGGCTGACAACACCAGGACAAGGAACTGACACAGAATTAATACGAACCGCCCCACAATGTTGGGTGTCATCGTACGATCTCTTCTTTCAATCTGCAGGGGGCCCGTTCGGCTGCTTCAACTCATCCGACTTTGTGTAACTTCATGAAATTGGTCTCTCCTGGCTGACCAACTCTGGTCCCCGACAGAATTACGATCCGCTGTCCCATCGTCGCAAGTCCCTCGGTCTTCAGGCGGCGTTCCGCTTCTTCGATCCGCTCATCAGTTTGAGTAATCTGCCGCATCGTGTGAGGGATCACACCCCAGTACAACGCCATTCGCTGCCGTACGTTCTCAAACGGAGTCAATGAAATAATTGGCGCGTCGGGTCGCTGCTTCGACAACAAGCGCGCAGTCGTACCTCGTTCGCTAAATGCCACGATGACGCTCGCGCCGATGGTTGCGGCTGCCGAAGAGGCCGAATGGCAAATGGCCTCCGGAAATGAGCCTTCCCCTGGTGGTGCATCCGTCGAGCGCCTACACCACGATCGAGTCCCCTCTTCTGCTGCTCGAACGATTCGGTCCATAACACGGACTGTTTCCACCGGGTTCTGTCCGATCGCCGTTTCTGCAGACAACATGACGGCATCAGTCCCATCGAGCACTGCATTAGCCACATCCGATGCTTCGGCCCTTGTCGGGCGCGTATGGTGCGTCATGGAATCCAACATCTGAGTGGCCGTGATCACGAGGCGGCGGCGACGGTTGGCTTCGGCGATAATACGCTTCTGTAGGAGCGGAACCGCCTCCGGCCCCATCTCCACTCCCAGATCGCCCCGCGCAACCATCACACCGTCCGCCTGATCAAGAATTGCGTCCAAGCACTCAACTGCTTCCGGCCTTTCGATCTTTGCAATGATCGGTACGTCGTCGCCCCAGTCGGCCACTAACTTCCTTGCAGCCACCACGTCATCGGGACCTCTGACAAACGAGAGGGCTACATAGTCCGCCCCCTGCGCGATGCCGAACCGGAGATCGTCTCGATCTTTGTCTGTCAGAGTCGGGACGCTGATGCGAGTATCCGGCAGGTTCATGCCCTTGTGCGAGGTGAGTCGTCCCCCAGTCACGATTCTGCATTCGACGGCGCCGCAAGTAATCCGATCAGCAACCAACTCGATTAACCCATCGTCAATCAGAATGCGGGCCCCTGGCTGAACATCCCGCACTAGGTCTTGGTACCTCACCGGGATCTCAAGCATGCCAGATGGAACGATAGACTGTGCGCCGAATTGACCGCCAGACCGGAGCGAAGTCGCCACGAGCCTCACAGTCTGGCCGGCAACCAGATCGAGCCCGCCCTGACCGACATCTCCAACACGTATCCTCGGTCCTTGCAGGTCCTGGATGATCGCCACCGCCACGTGGTGACGATCCGCTGCTTCGCGAATGCCCTTGATCGCACGCGCATGTGATTCGTAAGTCCCATGAGAAAAATTGAGTCGCGCCGCGTCCATGCCGCTCTCAATTAACTGATCCAGCACGGTGGGCGAATCGCTGGCGGGGCCAATGGTGCACACGATTTTGGCTTTACGCATAGACAATCTATCACTCGTCATTGGTCAATCGTTTGCGCGCGGGACAGACAAGACGGACGGGATATGAGATTCCGCCTCTTCCCGCATTTTCCGTGCGTCCTGCTTTTTCAGTTTTTCTCGCGAGGATGTTCAACAGTGCCATTCTAGCAAACGACTTCCATGCCCACAACGCAACAGTCGCTTCAGGCGCAGGCGCCAGCTTAATCCATGATTGAGTCGCCCTGTGACGATGAGTAGAAATGGCATCAGGCAAAGGTTTCACGGTGAGACGCAATGAATAATCACGCTACGGCATCTCGCTGCCATGCATCCTGGCGAAGATCTCCCAGTCGAATTGCTTCGGTGCCACCGCGTGGAGTGGGATCACCTCGATGGTGCCTGTCCCGCGATAGGCCAGCATACATCCGACCACCCGCTCCGGTTCCTTGACGAGACGGCGAATCGCTTCATAGGCAAGATCTTGTCCGATGGTCTTGTCCTCGGGGGTTGGGGGCGCCCCCCGTAATGTGTGGCCGAGGATCGTGGCTTTGGTCGCAGAGGCAAGGCGATATTCACCGGGACGTGCCTGAAACTGTGGCCAGGTGGTGAGTGTGCTGGCGACATACTCGACAAGACCACGCACGCCGCCATCCGGATGATGGCGATGGGGTGTCTGTTCTGCAACCACAAACAGATGGCTTTTGTTCGGGACGCCCAAGGTGCGCTTGAGCGTGCCCAGGATGAAGTCGTCGATATACGCGTCGGGATCGGGATGCTCGTTGACCAAGAGGCCTTCAGCTCTGGCTTGATACGCACAGGCGAGGGCAAGGTGGCCAGACCCCGCCCCCATAATCTCCACGAAAAAGACAGTGCCCATGGCGGAACTCGTTGCTTTCAGCGACTCGATGGATTGATTCGCCAGAGACACGGCCGAATGAAAACCAAGGGAGGTCGTCCCTGCGAGATTATTGTCGATCGTGCCTGGAATCCCTACTGGCTGGACCCCAAATCCTTCATAAAGTGCCCGCGCGCCTCGAAGACTCCCGTCCCCACCGATGACCACCAAGGCTCCATCCTCCATATAGGGACGAAGATGCCGCATAGTGGCCTGCTGCACCTGCTCGTCTTTGAAATCTTCGAAGCGACTGCTCCCAATCGGACTGCTCGCATGGCTACCCATGCCGCGCGTATCATCCTCGGTCACCGCTTCGATCCAGTTGTTGGCCAGACCTAAGAACCCATGACGGGCGAAGTAGACTTCCAGGCCAAACCTGTGTCCTGTCACGCACAGTTCCTTCAATGCGGCGCCAGCACCGGCGAAATCGCCACCCGAGACCAATGCCACGATCCGCTTAATCTGTCGGGGCTTGAGCGTGACCCAGTCTCTGCGCTCGCGCTCGACCTTCACCCAGGTTTCCCGCGCCGCCAGTTCCCGCGCTGACAGACCCACAGCGGTGGAATAGCCGGATAAGAGCCCCTGTTCGTAGGTCAGCAACACGACGTTATCCTGTCCCTCCTTATATTCGCCAAACTCGGTGAAGGCCTCACGAAAGGGGCGAGGATCTAGATAAATCATGAGCGCCCGCAGCGTGGAACTGTGGCTGTACAGACACACGGCCTTTCCCTGGTGGGACTGACCCAGCCGACGGAAACCATCCACAATATCCACATAGACATCGAAGAAGGAATGCCCGCCCGGGTAGCTGTAGAAGGGATGTTTGATCAGGCGCTTGGCTGACTGCACGTCCACGCCAAATGCCTTTGCGGCTTCCTCGGCTTCCACCTTCTTCTCCAGCCCTGTGACCCATCCGAAATCTTGGGAGTCTAAGGCGGGATCGCTAGCGGGTGGGAGTGCCTCAGTATGATGCACCTGCGCCGGCATCAGCGCCGAAATCACCCGCTCATACAGTTGCCGTGTATTGGGGCTCTGGCTCACCAGATGGACGAAGGTGCATGGATTGAGGTAGTTGTGAATGTGCAAGAAGTCCAATTGTTGCCCAACCACGCCCAGCATCCGGGCCAGGGCTGCTCCAACTGCATCGGCTTTGGGAACGCCTCGCTCAGGATCCAGCACGTTTGCGAGGCGGCGTCCGACTCGATAGGTGCCGCTCTCCACGCGTGAGATTCCATGACGCATCGTGAACAGGAGCGTGCGACCGGTTAAATCTCGTGGTAAGAGCCAAAACCGACCTTCGCCCAAGTCCAGCACGATTCGATCCTCGACCAACTGCGGCGTCAGTTGCGCACGCGGCACGATCGCTACCGGTCGACGATGGGTTGGCTTCTGCACTGACCCGATTGGCACGCGGAAGAGCGGGGCCAACTCGCCTGCTGCGAGGAGAGTGTTCCAGGCGGCAAAGAACACCAGTTCATCGCCCTGGCAACCTTCTGCAATCAGCGCGCGACGGGTAGATCGATACTCTTCTGCCCCAGGAAAGCCGCCTTGCGCACCCTGTAGAAACGCTCTGATCTTCTCCATGGCGTTACGGGTTCGCTGTGGTCGATCGACCGAAGAGGCCGGGATAGGTGGGAACGCAATTCCCTCACCGGCGGTGCGACGCGCCAGCACCTCTCCATAAGCCAAGAGCCTTTCGACTGTCACAAACTCAAGCCGGTCCATAGCGGATTCCAATCTGTACTTGGTTGGCTTTTCCTAGCGCAAGCGACCATCGTGCTCGCCGTGGTTGAAAGATACCGGACAGGAGAACATCCTCAGCAAGGTAAGTACATTGGATGCTACGCCCGGCGAATGCGCGATAGCAACAACTCCTCGCTTCGAACGCCCGCTTCTCTTACCACCGTTGATCCTCCGAGATCGTGCGTGCTAGGGTTCGTACTGTGCTGCTTCATCTCGTGATACGAACGCGAAACTATGGATCGAACTTGGAAGATTTATGGAATATCCGTCGTCCTTGTTGGGCTACTGTTCGGCAGTCCCACAGATTCCCTCAACGCCTGCTCATCGTATGAGCCGACCGTACTGTCCCCCTCTATCCCATCCGTCCAGTCCGCAGGGCCGGAAGACGGCTGCCGCGTGGTCACTATCGCGAGTATGATGTGAATCCTAAAATGCGCCGCTCTCGGGATGAGGGTCTACTATACCGCCAACCATTACCGAACGTTCATACCATTAAATGAGATACCATGACTCCGAAGCAGCCCCTGAAATTGAACGCCTATCTCCAATCGACGAAGGACCCCTGGACCACATTACTGAGGGTGACAGCCGGGCAGCGCGCTGAATCGCTGGTACGTCCACCGACCGGGTTTGTGTTGAAGATTATCAAGGGACGTCAATGCAGCACTCCCGCAAATCTGTTTGCGGAGTTTGCACAGGCATTGGAGTTCCCCGACTACTTCGGCCACAACTGGGACGCCTTGGAGGAATGTCTGGCCGACCTGGAATGGCTGCCGGCCAAGGGATATATCTTATTGATTACCGATGCGGGATGCGTATTACCCAACGAAGAAGAGTATGAAATCTTGCTTGAGATCTTGCGCGATGCGGGCGAGGCCTGGGGAAACGGACAGGCAGGAATGGGCACACAACGAGCCACTCCCTTTCATGTGCTGTTTGTGGTATCGGAGCAGGAAAAAGCCAAACGAGCCCGTTGGGGGATGAAAGAAATCACTGCAGAACCGACTCGGGACGCGAATACGCAACAGCGGTCTTCCAAACGCAGACCTTCACGCGGCTAAATTGAGTTGATCGCAATCCTGTCCCGCAATTACTACAATGGGAAGTCGGCTTGAGACGATAGTTCCGGATTCAGGAAAGGCATACAAACCGTCCCAGCAACGCCTGTATATCGTCCGATACTGCAAGCGCTCAACGTCTAGCTTGCTGCAAGACGTTACAAATACCATAGACGCCAAGCAGCAAGATTGAAGCAGGCAGGACCGATCAGCGGCTCAAGATGATTCAGGAGAGAATGGGACCGTAATTCTTGGCAGACCGACAAGAAGTTGCATCTATCCTAGGACCTACGGGCGCATCTTCTTGGTCACATTCAGGAGGCCTGTCCAGTGGAAGAGCACAGATGACAATTCACTCACGGATTCAGCCTGCGAGGCAGTATGAATCGATGCCTGCCAGCGAGCCTCGACTTCATCGCGATGGGCGACGCAAATCCCGTGCGTCTCTCGCGCATCGTCGAGAGGCGCCTTCTCGCCCACCAGCTCGGATTTTCCCTCTTGACGGCACCACGAACAGACAATCTTCATAATAGATTATTTATAATCGATTTATAGAACTTTGAATAGTCCATGTTTCATCACGCAAGACTCAAGCCGCACTCGATCAACCGCATGAACCAGCACATTTCCGAGGAATTACGAAATCTCCCTGCCTCGCAGAAAAATAGTCTGTATCAAAATTGCTGAGAAGTGTATCTCTTGAGACACTTTTTCGCCACAGTCGCCTTATCACACCACATGAACCTCCTCTTTCTTGACCGAGGCTCGATCGCATGGTACTGTGCGCCCCCATTATGAAAACCACTCGCTCCGCCAAGCTTTTTGCAGAAGCGCAACAGCTCATTCCGGGAGGGGTGAATAGTCCGGTCCGCGCCTTTCGTTCCGTCGGAGGCCAACCACGGTTTATCAAGCGTGCCAAAGGCTCACGGCTTTATGACGTCGATGGGAATGCCTACATCGACTACGTACTATCATGGGGCCCGATGATTTTGGGTCATGCTGCCCCATCGGTCATCACTACGATCAAAAGGGCTGCGGCACACGGAACCAGCTACGGCGCGCCCACCGAGCTGGAAGTCATACTCGCCCGTATGATCCACCAGGCCTTCCCGTCGATGGAGAAAGTCCGGCTTGTTAGCTCCGGCACCGAGGCGGTCATGAGCGCGATTCGCGTCGCCCGTGGCTTTACGAAGCGAGACCGTATTTTAAAATTTGAAGGATGCTATCACGGCCACAGCGATTATTTGTTGACGAAGGCCGGTTCGGGTCTGGCCACGTTGGGGATCCCGGACTCGCTTGGAGTTCCGGCTGACTTTGCGAAGCACACGTTGACTGTTCCCTACAACGACATCCGAGCAGTTCAACAGATCATCAAGGAACATCGAAACACGTTGGCCTGTATTATGCTGGAACCGATCGCCGCGAACATGGGCGTCGTGCCGCCGGCCCCGGAATTTCTTGCCTCACTCCGTCGACTCACCGCAGAAAATGGTATCCTCTTGATTTTCGACGAGGTCATCTCCGGCTTCCGTGTAACTTACGGTGGAGCCCAAACGCTCTATGACATTACTCCGGATCTGACGGTGCTGGGGAAAATCATCGGCGGAGGATTGCCGGTCGGCGCCTACGGAGGGCGAAAAGAGATCATGGATCTGATCGCGCCGTTGGGGCCAGTCTATCAGGCGGGAACGTTGTCGGGAAATCCATTAGCCGTGTCCGCCGGCATTGAAACGCTCACGCAGCTCAAAGTCCGTGGGATTTATAAGAAGTTGGAAGAGAAATCAGCAGCCCTAGCCAAAGGGATTGGTGACGCAGCCAAGAAAGTCGGTGTGCCGCTCACGCAAACCAGAGTCGGTTCGATGCTCGGTGCCTTCTTTACGTCAGGCTCGGTGGTGGACTGGAATAGCGCAAAACTGTCAGACGTGAAACGATACGGGCAATTCTTTCACCAGATGCTGGAACAGGGGGTCTACTTGGCCCCCTCCCAATTTGAGGCCGCCTTCCTCTCAACCGTTCATTCAACCCGCGACATCGAAGATACGATCAAAGCCGCGCATTCCGCCTTCAAAAAGCTTTAAACGCGTCACCCGTGAAACGCCGTTCGTATCTCGTGAGATACAAATTCGGTCCGTTTCGGTACAGCGCCTGAGTCTTGGAGGCTGCTCAAAACAGCCGTCCAGCAAGGCCGCAGTGAGCGAAAGGCTGAGGCGTACTCTGAGTACGTTGAAGCTTTGACCGAAGCGAGAACGCAACTTGCGGCAGCTTTCAACATCCTGTCTATTCGTCGTCTTCGTCCTCCGCGTCTAGCACCTCCTGCCTCTTCTGTTCCTCCATCGCATTATGCAGGAGCATCCGAATAAACATCGAATAGAGTGAGCCCTTTTCCAGCGTCCCACCTGGAGGAATGGCAATCTTACCTTCCTTAATCATCCGGTCCATCCAGACTTTTTGATCGGGCGCAATCAAGATCGGAATCTCAACCAGCCCCACACGTCCCATCATATCCATAAATGCCTCCGTGAAATCGTGACACAGAATTCGAACCCGTCTCTCGCGAACGACGAGAGACGCCGCCATTCCAGCACGCGGCTTCTTGCACTGTCAATCAGCCAGCTCTGGCATGGACTGTGCGTTCCCGCGAAAACTGTGTCACAAGCTCACACCACGTTCGTCGCACTCCTCGCCATCGGCTTCAACCTGATCGTTCCCCATCATGTCCAGACACAACAATCCACAGCTCCACCCTCCTCACTTTCCACAAAGCCCCTGACTCCCGAGTCAACTGAGTCTGAACTTCGGCCGTCTTGTGACCTCTGCCGGAAACCAGAGAGACGCGCAGGGAGCGAGCTTCGCCCTCATCGCCCTCATCGCGAGAAAGGTCTACGTTCGCACAGAACCGCGAAGGGAACCCATCGCTCTCTGGACCAAAGCCTCAAGTCGACATTGCCTCGTCGTCCACTACCGCTCCCAGAAGGTGACGCAGAGCCGGATTTGCAAGCAAGAGAGTCTGTTGAGTAACAAAGCTGGTTGTTTCGATTTGTGGCAGGGACAAGAAAACGACATGTGTGATATCGTTGGGGTTGCCGGATGAATCTGAGGTTCGAATGGGACGGACGCAAGGCTCTGACGAACCAAGTGAAACACGGAGTATCGTTCGAAGAGGCCATGACCGTCTTCAGCGATCCGCTCGCCCGCATCTTCGACGACCCGGATCGCTCCGTTGCCGAGGCCTGGGGCGCAAAGAAGACCGAGCACGCAGGAGAGCGAAAAAGGGAACTGGCTCGTTCTACGGCCGAAAGGCGGATGCCAAGCGCAGCAGCAGTCGCCGCCGCCGAAAGAATAGCAAGTCCATCATCAGTTCGAGCCTCGAAGACGCAAGTACTAAGGGCTGTTCGAGATTCCCCGCTGATGGAAGAACCAGCCCCCGCCAGAAATTCAGAATGTCCCTATTTCTCCCCCCGAAGCGGCAAGGCAATGCTGGATCTAACGTAGAGTGGGCACACGAACCAAAGGAGAAGATCATGGACACACACGTAGCCACAACAACGGTTGAGCCCTTCATGGAGATCCTCGCCCCCA
>DATEPD010000393.1:0-4227 GCA_035273365.1 Nitrospiraceae bacterium
AGGCGCCCGGCACGATCACCAGACGTTTAGTGCAGGAAAGAAGTCGGTAGGCCGCTCGATTCATCTCGATAACCGGCTCGTCGTCTCCGCCGACAATCAGCAAAGTCGGCGCCATGACTGACGGGAGATAGGATTCGGCAAGATCCGGCCTGCCGCCCCGTGACACGAGAGCCTGAATCGATGAGGGATCCCTTGCAGCCGCCTGCATCGCCGCGCCGGCACCGGTGCTGGCGCCGAAATACCCGATGCCCAGACCCATTGTTCTGGTCTCCTGTTCGAGCCAGGCTTTGGTCCACAAAATCCGATCTGCCAGGAGATCGATATCGAAGACCTTGCGGCGGTCTTCGGCTTCATCCGGGGTCAGGAGATCGAGCAGAAGGGTTGCCACCTTTCCTTGCTGGAGATGACGGGCGACAAAATTGTTGCGGGGACTGAATCGCCCGCTGCCGCTTCCGTGAGCGAAGACCACCAGTCCAAGCGCCTGCGCTGGAAGGCCGAGGACTCCTTCAAGGGAGAGAGTCCCCCGCGTGAGCCTGACTGCCGTTTCATTCATTGCCGTCCATCCAGCCAGTCGGCGCTCGGGGCACCCGCGGCGAGTCTGATCAAAACAGCGCGGCGCAGCAGCCACTCTGTCCTCGTCATCGCTTCGCTTCCAATTTCTTCTACACAGATGCTCAGCAAATCTGATGCCGTTGCGTAACACTGCCTGAGGTATGAGGAAGAGGGCTTGGCCATAAGGTGTGAAGAGTGAAGATCATCACGCCTTCTGTTGCCTTTTGCCACAAAGTGAAGAACCAGACTGTAGCAGGACACCCCCCGCTCAACATGTAAAGAGCCGATGGCGTAAGGGCTAATAAGAGAGAGAAACGCTGTGATTCCATAACGCTATTAGCGGTCAGTCGTCAGCCGGGTTCAGATGGCACCGGCCTTGCTGATACAGAGGATGAATCAGACTTCTAGGAGACTACATGGCTGAATCGCTCTTCAAAAAGATTCTTGTGCCAATTGATTTTTCTCCTTGTTCGGAAGAAGCCTTTCGCGTCGCGCTGACCCTTGCCAAGACATTTCAGGCCGAGCTGTTGCTGCTGCATGTGATCGACACGAGTGCCCTAGCCACCTTCAATCAGCTGGGGTTATTGGCGGTGCCTTCAGACGCACAGGGCCAGAAGCGTCGGCTGCGTCATCATGCGCGACTCAACGTGCGGCGATTGCTTGAATCAGAGGGGGCCAAGGGTGTGGCTGTGACGCGAATCGTACTGGAGGGCGGACCGTTTGTGGAAATCGCGAAGACCGCTCGGATGGAAAAAGTGGATTTGGTGGTGATGGGGAGTTATGGCGGGAGTGCAGGGAACGTGGACAAGATCTTTTTCGGCAGTACGGCAGAAAAGGTGGTGCGGACCGCAGGCTGCCCGGTATTGACAGTTCCGCTGCTGCCCAAGCCGAAACGATGATGGGGAAAGGCGTTCGGTAGGTTGCAGAGTAACGACGTCGGCATGCGTGAATTTCGGAGGCCCGCATGTCTGGAGCAACAGGAGAACATTTTTGCAGGATGCTCAAAAAGGCCGTTCAGCAAGGCCGCAGCGAGTACGGTTAGGCTGAGGTCGAGGTCAAGGTTGAGTGAAGATTCGCGTTACTTCATCTCAGCCTTAACCTGAACCTTAACCTTCCAAGCAAGCTGGCGGACTTTTTCGGCATCCTGCCGGAGGGAGGTGTGCATGAACAGTCAGAAGGCGCTGCAGTGGGGATGGGTGCTGGTGCTTGCCATGACATGCGGGTTCTGGTGGGAGGCAGCGGGGCCGGTGCTTGCTCAGTCGGAGCAAGTCGTCGAGGTCACGATCAAGGATTTCAAATACGTGACCAAGCAGGGGGTGCTTCGCCTCGGGTTTCCTACTGTGATTAGGATCAGGAATGAGGATGCCGAACGGCACGACTTTGGTTCGACTATGTTTGAGGGCCTTCCCACTCAGATCGAGAAGGACGGGGTGACCGTCTATGGGCGAGGTCTGGGCGGAGTATTTCTCAATCCCAAACGGGATGCGGTCATTCGGTTCGACATGTCACGGCCTGGCCGATATGAGTTCCGGTGCTCAATCCATCCGAACATGACCGGTGAGCTGCTCTTGCTCAGCGCAGAGGCGGTGTAGGCAAGCGGGCTGCTGAAAAAGTCCGCCAGCGTCGTTCTCACCTCGAAAGCATCCTCAACGTAGCCCAGAGGCTACGCCTCCGGTGCTTTCATCGGCTGCGGCCTTGCTGGACGGCCTTTTTGAGCAGCCCGCTATGGGCTGGGAGTAGGGAAGGGGAGGACACCCCGTGATCACGCGAATTTTGTTTGCCACGGATTTTTCACGGTGGGCCCGGCGGGCGGAAGACTATGCCTGCGCCCTCGCCTGCTCCTGGAAGGCTTCGTTGACGGCGCTCACCGTCGCGGAATTTCAACCGGGGCTCAATCCCGATTATTCCGTCAATCGTGAATATTTGGCTGATCTGCTCAAGCAGGGATCGTCGCAGTTAGTCGACCTCAAAGGCCGTGCGGAGCGTCGAGGTATTGCGCTCACGACACGGATGGCGACGGGGATTCCGAGTGAAGCGGTCATCACTGCGGCAAGGGCGGAGAATTCGGACCTCATCGTCGTAGGGACCAGGGGGAAGACCGGCCTTGCTCACGTCCTGTTAGGCAGTACTGCCGAGCGAGTCATTCGCGGAGCCCCCTGTCCGGTCATGACGGTGCGAACGGATCCGGCAGACGCTGAGGAGGATGGTGCTCCCTCGAGGCCGGTCACGCTGGAACGGATCCTCGTCCCGGTCGATTTTTCCGACTGCTCCCTCGATGCCTTGGAGTATGCGGTTGTGGTGGCGCAGCAGGCAAAGGCTTCCCTCATGTTGCTGCATGTCTTGGAGCCCGTGTCGTACGGCTTGGATTTTACCTTCGGCCATAGCAGGGCACGCGAACAGGAGCGCGAGATCTGGACGAAACGGCTGGAGGAGCTGGCATCCTCTCACCATCACTCCGATGTGCCGATGGAGCCTCAGCTGCGTGGCGGTCTCCCTTCCGATTCAATCCTGGATTCTGTCCAGACCTTACGTTGCGACCTGATCGTCATGGGCACGCACGGGCGCCGCGGGATTTCGCACGTCATCTCCGGCAGCGTGGCAGAGGCCGTCTTGCGAAAAGCTCGCTGTCCTGTCATCGCAGTACGTAGCCCAAACTTCGGACCTGGCCAAAGCAAGGTGATTTCGACGGCAATAACTCCCGCAACGCACACTTAATCAAGGAGTGGGTGATGGCGCGCGAAACAAAACTCACCGTGAAGAAGAAACCCTCGATGCGCTCGCCCTTGGCGGTCTCGCCGCGATCGATTGAGCTGTCGGATAGTATGAGGGAACGGATTGCGAAGAAGGCCTACGAATTATGGCAGGAGCGGGGCCATCGAGACGGATGCGATCTCGAGGATTGGCTCGACGCCGAGATCATTGTGATGGAAAAAATTCATGAAGCTCGCGAATGAAGCGACCTCCGGTCTCTGGGTACCTCGTGTCCCATCGCTCGATGCGTTGCTCGCTCGGTTGGAATCCCTTTCATTGGAGCCGAGAGTGGCTGGCCAGCGGCAGATCGCATTGCGGCTCGCTCTCCAACCCTATTTTGAGGGCGGTACGGGGGCGCTGCTGTCCCCCCTGCCGCAGGAAGCGGAGTTAGCCAACCTCTTCCTCTATGCCGATTTCTACCCGCAGGACGGGCAGCAGACGTTGATCGAGCAATTGCGCGACGTTATCACGGAACATATCCCGCAAGAAGAACGGGACTGGTTGGATCCGCTGAAGCATTCCTCTCTCGATCTGGTCGAGTTCCTGTCGGTCGATGAACAGAGCCGGCGCCTGGTCTTCCACTCGATAGGAGATGCGCGGGTCTATCGCGTGCCGGACGGAACGTTTCGCATGGGACTGCAACCGGGACAGGTTCTTCTGACGCGACTGATCCGCGAGCCCGGCGATGTGGAGTCGGAACGGGCGGTGATCGCGGGCGCCGCAATCGTATTGTCCAACGAGGATGGCAAGAGCCTGCTGAACGCTACGCTCGACTATCGGCGACAGGTGGAGATTGCTGCTGGGTCATTCGAACTCGGTGATTGGCCTGAATTCGCCAAGCGATATGGACATGTGTTGCTTTGGACCTTCGCGCGTATGCGGGTTGCCGCGCTTGTCGACGCGGTGGTGAGTATTCGCTATGTA
>DATEPD010000394.1:0-3569 GCA_035273365.1 Nitrospiraceae bacterium
AGGATCTGGCATATGGTGGCAGGACCGGAAGAAGACCGCTCGGTGCAGGTTCGATCGCAAGGATCCCATTCGCCCAAACAGGCTCAGGCTGCTCCGTCCAAAGGGACCGTTGGAGATCGAGAGAGGGAAATCGCGCAAATCCGCGCACTGACCGTCACGACACCGGCACAACGGCATGTGACATGGTCACTCAGCGGAGCGCTCGCGGGCCTGCTGTTGGCCGTGGGGCTTCGCGTGATGAATCCCTCGGCGAGCTTGGGCGAAGTCATTCTGCTCGGATTGACGCCCATGCTTATGGCAGGAATGTTGATCAACCGCCATCTTCGCCTGGAGAGCCAGCAACGCGAGGCGTTGATTCAGGAGCAGATTACGTTTGTGGAATCACGGCATGAGGAATTGCGAGAAGCGTACTTGGCGCAAGAGCAGACGCGCGTCGAATTACGCCGGAAAGTGGTCCAGTTGACAGCCTTGCAGCGAGCCGGATTGCTGTTCAGCTCGACGCTGGACCGAGAGGCGCTGATGCAGAAGGTGTTGGAGGCTCTGACCAGCGATCTGCAATACGATCGGGCGATGATCTCGTTCTTCGATCCGGTTCGCCAGGTCGTCATGGATACGCGAGTGCTCGGCGTGTCGCCGGAGATTCAGGCGTTTGTCCGCGCTCGTGAGATTTCCGTCACCGATCCTGTGAGTCCTGAAGGCATCGTGCTATTGCAGGGCCAGCCATTGTTGGTCGGGGATGTGCAGGCGGTGCGGGATCGCTTGCATCCGTTGAACCAACGGTTTGCTCTGCTCACACAGACCAAGGCCTGGGTCGCCGTCCCATTGAAAGTAAAAGACCGGGTGTTGGGAAGCCTGATGGTCGATCGGATACAGGCGCACAGTCTGACTCAGGACGATCTTGAGTTAATGATGACGGTTGCCCATCAAGTGGCGATCGCACTGGATAACGCCGCTGCGTATGAACAGATTGAAGACCTGAACATGGGACTCGAAGTCAAAGTGCGTGAACGTACCTATGAACTGGAGCAGGCGGATCGTGTGCGTTCTCAATTCCTCTCACTTGTCTCGCACGAGCTCAAGACCCCGCTGACCTCGATCAAAGGGTTCTTGCAGAACCTGTTGGATGGATTGACGGGGCCGCTCAATGAGAAACAGCAGCGGTATCTGTCACGGATGTTGGACAATTCAGACCGGTTGATCCGCATGATCGAGGCCTTGTTGGATCGCACGAGGATTCAATCCGGGAGGTTAGATCTCGTTCCCGGAGAGATCGACTTGGGGCATTGTGTGGCGGATGCGGTCGAGCAATTACGCCTATTGGCCCAAGCCAAACAGCAGACATTGGAGACGGTTGCTCCTCTTGCCCCATTGACGGTGTGGGCGGATCGCGATCGTATGATCCAGATTGTGACGAACTTGGTTCAGAATGCGGTGAAGTTTACCCCGGAGGGTGGCAGCATCATCGTGACGGTGAAGCAAGAAAGCCAGACACTCGCTGCCGTATCCGTGTGCGATACCGGGCCGGGTATTCCGCCGGAGTGCCTTGATCAGATCTTCGATCCCTTCTTTCGAGCCAAGCAGGTCCGGAGCGGAATAAAAGGGCTAGGTTTGGGTCTGTCAATCGTGCGGACCTTGGTGGAATTACAAGGTGGGACGATCGCAGCAAGGAGTGAGCCGGGGCAGGGTGCGGAGTTGTCCTTCACGATTCCGTTGCTTCCCACAGTCGCGGTGCCAAGCGGCAGCCCATCGGCTGAAGCGCCTCGTATCCTGATTGTCGAGGATGATCAGGATATTCGCCAACTCTTACAGGATCGGTTGCATGCCATGGGTTATCGGGTCCAATTGGCGATTGACGGAGTCCAAGCCGTGGAGGTCATGCGGGGTGAGAGGTTCCAGGGCATGATTTTAGACATTGGCATTCCCTCAATGGACGGGATGGATGTGCTACGGCACATTCGAACATGGGATCAGCAGGTACCAATTGTGATGGTTGCGGCAGCAGACTCCAAAGAGTCTGCGGTTCGCGCGATCGGTGTCGGTGCGCAGGCCTATATGCTGAAACCGTTTGATGTGGATGAGTTGCAACGGGTTGCGGACTATTGGTTTCGGCCTTTCGAGCGTCCGTCATCAGAGTCTGCGGGGGAATCGAGCACGCCTGGGTCGGTGCGATAAGGAGGAATATGGTCACGAGAGTCATTGGCAGATGTTGGGACGGAACTATATCGGATACTCAAATCTGGATTCCATGGATGTGTATATTAGGACTGTGTGTTGCGTGCATACCTGGGATGGCCCTTGCACAGGTACCTCGAATTCAAGGGCAAGGAGCTGCTGCGTCTGCGATGAGCAATGCGTTTGCCGCCCAAGCCGACGACCCCTCGGCACTCCACTACAATCCGGCAGGGATGACACAGTTGCAGGGGCTTCAACTGATGGCAGGGGCAATGATTTCCGGAGGGACTACGGATTTCACCAGTCCGACGGGAATGACGGCAACGGGCGATCGAAACGGAAGTGCGGCGTGGCCTCCTCCTACGCATACCTACATCACGGCGAACTTGAAGGATCTCGGGTTAACGCCCATGGAAGATTTTTCTGCCGGAGTTGGCTTGACTGTGCCATTCGGCTCGCTGACTCGCTGGCCGAACGATGGGCCGTTCAAGACGGCTACGACTTTTGGGACGCTTCCACTTTTGGATATCACACCGACCCTTGCCTATAGGGCGAGGGAGAACCTTTCTCTCGGGCTGGGTGCGGATATTTATACGTTCAGTGGACTCGTCGGCGAAGGTCATGTTGAAAGGCGGTCCGCCTGGCCAGGGGGCCTCGAGATTCCAGCGGGATCGAACATAGAGCTATACGGCAAAGACACTGCGGCCGGTTTCAACGCCAGCCTGTTGTATACAGCGTTGCGCAATGCGGATGGGAAACCATTGGCGAATATCGGTATTGTCTACCGCAGCCAAGCGACCTTACATTTGAGCGGCGCATTACTCGCAAATGGAGTGGCGGTGTCCGATGCCAGGGCTACCTTGGTCTTACCGCAAGTCATCACCGGAGCGATCGCGATCTGGCCGGTTCGCACGACCGAACGGGAATGGAAATTGGAGATGGACATCGATTATGTCGGATGGAAGTCCGTTCGGAATCTCGATGTCACGCTGGCGAACGGTGTCACGATCGCGCAGCCGCAGAATTGGCGTAGCAGCTATGCGGTGATGCTCGGAACGGAATACAAGTGGTTGACGCTTGAATTCCTTCCGAGCTGGGTCGTGGCGCTGAGAGCCGGCTATACGAACCAACAAAATCACATGCCTGACTTGACCTATGATCCGGGGATTCCGTCTTCGGACCTCCATGTCGTGGGAGGAGGGCTTGGATTGTTATGCAAGGAGCAGGGGTCTTTTCTGGGCCTGATTCGATGCGGAGAACTCCGCGTAGGCTCGCTGAAACCCAAAGCGATCGGAGTCGATCTCTCGCTTCAAGCGGGGATCTATGAGGACCGTACGGTATCCGGTAATCGGAACCCGACTGTCGATGGAACATATCAAACGACACTGTATAACGGG
>DATEPD010000395.1:0-12467 GCA_035273365.1 Nitrospiraceae bacterium
GCGCAACTCCTCCAGACACAGTTTGCGGTGCATTCGCTCGACGGATTCGGCTGTCGAGGCTTGACCGCCGGGATCGGAGCCGCCGGAGCGGTCCTGCGATATTTTCGTGAAACCCAGCCAACCGCCTCTCTCGCACACCTCCGCCGTCTACACACGCGCTGGAGCCGTGACGCCATGCACCTGGATAGTGCGACAATTCGTAATCTCGAACTCGTACGTCCATTGGGGGCCGGTGAGCACCGATCGGAACAGGGTCAGCCGACGGTCTTGTCGGTGTTAGACCGTACCGCGACGGCCATGGGCAGTCGCTTGTTACGCGATTGGCTCGTCAGACCGCTTCTCGATCTCGATGCCATTCACGCTCGACTCGATGCGGTCGGCGAGATGAAAGATCAGATTCAACAACGCGTATCGCTCCGGACTACGCTCCGTGATGTGCAAGATATCGCTCGCCTGAGCAGTCGCGTGACGCTCGGCGTCGCAGGACCTCGTGAGCTGCTCGCGATGAAACAATCGGTGAGCGCCCTGCCAAAACTGCGGTCCCACCTCCAGTCGTTCCATGCCTCGTTGCTGACCGACCTCCGCGAGTCGTGGGACAACTGCCAAGATGTGCATGACGCGATCGAGCAGGCCATCAATCCGAATGCGCCGATGTCGATCCGAGATGGCGGCCTGGTTCGGGAAGGATACCATTCCGGGGTCGATGAACTTCGCAAAGCAAGCACCGAGGGCAAGGGGTGGATCGCCACGTTGGAAGGCAAGGAACGGACGCGAACGGGGATCGACTCTTTGAAGGTTCGCTACAATCAGGTGTTCGGTTACTACATCGAAATTACCAAGACACATCTTTCCCGTGTTCCGGCAGATTACATTCGCAAACAGACTCTGGTCAATGCCGAACGATTCATGACACCGGAGCTGAAAGAGTTAGAAGAGCGTGTCACGGGCGCTGAAATGAAACTGCTGGCGCTTGAACAGGAACTGTTCGAACAATTGCGCGGCCGCTTGGCAAAGGAGGTGCCCCGTCTTCAAGCGATGGCCCAAACCGTCGCGTTGCTCGACGTCCTCGCCGGGCTGGCAGAGACCGCTGCGTTGCATCGCTATGTCAAACCTCTCGTCGACAAGAGCAGCACGATCCAAGTTCGAGAAGGACGCCACCCAGTCGTCGAGCAGCTCAACAATGATCTGACCTTCGTACCCAACGACACGACCCTCGACTGTGAGGGCAATCGACTGGTGATCCTCACCGGACCCAACATGGCGGGGAAAAGCACCTACCTCCGCCAGGTCGCACTCATCGTCCTGTTGGCGCAAATCGGGAGTTTCGTACCGGCAACCGAGGCTCATATCGGACTGGTCGATCGAATTTTCACGCGAGTAGGAGCCTCGGACAATCTGGCCGCCGGACAGAGCACTTTCATGGTGGAGATGATCGAGTCCGCCCACATCTTGAATAGTGCAACCTCTCGCAGCTTGATTCTCTTGGATGAGATCGGCCGAGGGACCAGTACCTACGATGGATTGAGCATCGCCTGGGCTATTGCGGAGCATATTCAAGACCGTCGGCATTTAGGCGCCAGGACGCTGTTCGCCACTCACTATCACGAGATGACGCAACTGGAAGGGTTACGCGAAGGGATCAGAAACTATTGCGTGGCGGTCCAGGAACGGGATGGCGACGTGATCTTCTTGCGTAAAATTGTGCCCGGCGGTGCAGACCGCAGCTACGGTATTCACGTCGCCAAACTGGCGGGGCTTCCTCCAGCGGTTATTACTCGGGCGCAAGAAGTCCTGGCCCAACTGGAACAACCGGATACCACCATTGAGGGCACACCTTCTTCGGAAAAAGAGCCACCATGTATGTCGCTTCCCCAGCCACATCCGATCATCGAGGAAATGAAACAAATCGACCTCTTCTCCATGACACCACTCGATGCGCTCAACCGGCTTGCTGACTTACAGCGCCGGATCGATCTAACCGCTCAAGACAACTGTGATAAATAAAAAAACGGCATCCCCTTTCGGAGACGCCGCTTTCTAAAAAGACACTGACTCAGCCTAATGGGCAGCACCAGTGCCCGTGTTGTACTTCGCGGTCCAGGGAATCAAGCCCGCAATGGGCTTCCCGCCCGGGAGCAACACATCATACTGCATGAGCACCTGCGCCCCATCCGGAGACATCGGTGAGGTATTGAGCTGTTGCTTTGCTGCTGCACAGCCTGCTTCAACTTCGCTCTTCCCCGCACACTCCTTCAATCGAAGACCGGAGATGCTAAGCGGTTTCCCCATGGAACCGGCCACTTCCGGAAGCTTCTTGACCGAAGAGATGACACGGTGATTCTGCTCTGGCTCTGTCACGACAAATTCAATCAGGTCTGTTGTGCTGGACGGCGGCACTTCCTTCGCGGCAGCCGGTCCCGCATGGGGACGGGCCATTTTTTTCAGTTCGTCCCACGCTCCCTTGTCTGCGTAAAACTTGAGGGTCTTGCCCGGGTGAATCTTCTGCCAGAAGAAACCGCTCTCGGCATTCCCGCCGAACACTGCGATATTGATCCAGACCGCTTCATCATAGTGGTCGAGCACAATCACACGACCCTGCAATGTCGTCGGCTTGCTCAAATCTCCCCATTCAAAACGCTCTTGGAATGATTCGATCGCCAGTGCAGTGGAGGCCACAGACAATACCAGCGCTGCGGCGGCCATCACGGCCCAGCCTTTCGTATGCAACGTCATAATCGCATCCTCCTTAACAGAACATAAAAGAGTTAATGCTTGTCAAGGCCTATTGCTTAAGAACCTTAAATCCGGTGATCGTTCGACCATCCAGGCTCACTTCCATCGCGACGAGTTCCTGGGAGGCCTTAATGATCTGGTCCATGAGGGCCTTATCCTTCACAGCCAACCGAACGGTTGTGGCGGCATGGTACCATCCCGAGTACGGACTGTTCTTATCAGTGCCACCCACAAAACCCCAGCCGCAGCATGAAAATAATGGATCTGGCGGTTTCACATCGAGATCGGAAGACGAACGACCGGCTGGAGTTCCCGAGCCTGGCTCACCGCTGTTCCAGTATTGAATCCCGAAAAGCAGCTCTCCATCTGGATTGTCGGCCCACTGCGACCAAACTCGGCCCTTGAGAGTCTTGGTGACTTCACCTTTCATGGGCTTCCCACCGACGATACTGTCGGTCGGGCCAGTTCCAGATGCATCATCAGCAACAGCAAATTCCGCCGTCAGCATGCCGAGCATAATAAACGCTGCAACGGCGGCCATAAGTATGACCTTTGGCATACCTAGTCCCTCCTTCATAAAAAATAACAACCAGAGATAACCAAATAGATACTGTTTAAGGACGACGAAAGCTATGAAACCGCTTTAATGATCGCACAGCCACGAGTGCTGTAATTCAAAGAGATCTCTTTGTTCTTCTTCCTGCTGCGTTCCCTCGATTGAGAATCGTTGTCAAAAAGTTTTATCATGGTACTGAAATCATTAAATTGTGTCAAGAAATTGTTTGCCCTGTTGATAACGTCGAATGCACCATAATAAATTTATAATAATCAATGTCTTATCTGTATTTAGTTGAGCTGTTTACATCCCCGCTTTGAGGCCTCGGCGAATTTGTATTAAAAAATTCTTATCTATAAGTAAGTCAGCAGACTGCGAGGGGCTAGGGGCCCGAGCCCGGTGATCGCGAGGGAGTCCAACTTGAAAAATTGGCGACTCACGTTGAACGCTTGCTCCTCATTCACACAATCGATATGAGACAACATGTCTTCCAGTGACAGGTGCCGACCATGTGTGAGTTCATCCTTCGCCAATTTGCTCATGCGACTGTGGGAACTCTCCAAGCTCAGCATCAGACTGCCTTTCATCTGAGTTTTCGCCCGTTCAAGCTCCTTTCGTTCGACGCCTTTGGAACCGATTCGCCGAATCTCCCGGCAAACGAGATCCACGACACGATCCACCTCTTTTGGCCTCGTCGCCGCATACACGGTGATCATGCCGCCGTCCGAATACCCGGACAAGAAGGAGTAGATCGAATAGGCGAGTCCCCGCTTCTCTCGTATCTCCTGGAACAATCGCGAGCTCACGCTGCCACCCAATACACTGTTGAGTGCATACAGGGCATAGCGATCTTTATGGCCAGCCTCGATGCCTTTGAGCCCGAGACACAAATGCACCTGCTCCAGCTGTTTCTTCTTTAACAAGACACCACCGTGCAGGTCAGGAGAATGACGCCCGTTGGTATGGTCCGTCCTTGTCCGTTGACCTTTGCCGAAATACCGCGCGATCATCGGATCAAGATGGGCCTGATCGAAATTCCCGGCAATCGAAATCACGGTCTGCCACGGACCGTAGTAGGTCTCAACATAGTTCAGCAAGTCCTGACGTCGAAGCCCTCTGATCGTCTTTTCCCGACCCAGGATAGGGCGGCCGAGTGGGTGGCGTCCCAGCACTTGACCCGAGTGAAGCTCTTGCACGAGATCTTCCGGATCGTCCCGGACCATGCGAATTTCTTCCAGGATGACCTGTTTTTCCTTTTCGACTTCTTCGGGTGCAAAACGGGAATGGTGGAACAGATCGGAGAGGAGTTCGACTGCTCGCTGGAGTTGCTGATCCAACACCTTCACATAATACGTCGTCGTCTCACGCGAAGTGAAGGCATTCATCTCTCCACCAAGCGCGTCGATTTCGCGCGAAATTTCGATAGAGGATCGCTTGCGCGTTCCCTTGAAGAGCATGTGTTCGATGAAGTGGGAATATCCTGCCTGAGATGGGTGTTCGTCCCGTGAGCCGGTGTTGACCCACACACCAACGGTAACCGACTTGAGCGTCGGCATCCGTTCGGTCACGACCCGCACCCCATTGTCCAGGACGAGCTTGCGATACAAGACAGTTACCTGGCCGACGGATCCGGCGCACCAGCCCCGGTTGGAGCCGGCATAGCTTCTTTGCGACTGAGGCGGATCTTTCCTTGCCGATCAACTTCCAGAACCTTCACCAGGATCTGATCGCCTTCCTTCACTTCGTCGGACACCGCTTGGACTCGATGGTGCGCCAGCTGCGAGATATGGACTAGCCCATCAGTTCCCGGGAGAACCTCGACAAATGCGCCGAAGTCCATGAGCTTTCGAACCGTGCCCATATAGATCTTCCCGATCTCGACCTCTTCGGTAATCCGGCTGATCATCTCTTTGGCCTTCTCAGCCGAGGCTCCATCAACCGACGCAATTGTGACGGTTCCGCTATCGTCGACATTAATCTTGACCCCACAATCCGCAATGATACCGCGGATCGTTTTGCCGCCCGGACCGATGATCTCGCGGATCTTGTCCTGCTTCACCTTCATCGTGAAAATCCGTGGCGCATAGGCCGACAGGGTCGTTCTTGGCGCTTGGAGCGCTTTCTCCATACAGCTCAATATGTGCAATCGGCCGGCTTTGGCCTGTTCCAAGGCCTGTTGCATCAAAGCCGACGTAATGCCGCCGATCTTGATATCCATCTGCAACGCCGTCACACCTTGCTTGGTGCCGCAGACCTTAAAATCCATATCACCCAAGTGATCCTCCAACCCGAGAATATCGGAGAGGATCATGACCCGATCGCCTTCCTTGATCAGTCCCATCGCAATCCCGGCCACGGCCTCTCTAATCGGCACGCCGGCATCCATCAGAGCAAGACTGCCGCCGCAGACGGTTGCCATTGATGAGGATCCGTTGGATTCGAGGATGTCGGACACAATGCGAAGTGTGTAAGGGAAGATTTCCTTGCCGGGAACCACAGAGGCCAACGCCCGTTCTGCCAACGCACCATGACCAACTTCCCGGCGCCCCGGTGAACGAAGCGGCCGCGCTTCGCCGACACTGAATGGCGGGAAATTGTAATGGAGCATGAACGTCCTCATGTACTCCCCTTCCAAGGCATCGATTCGTTGCTCGTCGTCCGTGGTTCCCAATGTGACCACGGCTAAACTTTGGGTCTCGCCTCTGGTGAAAATCGCGGAACCGTGCGTACGTGGCAGCGCGCTGACTTCGCAGGTGATCGGACGAATATCCGCCGGGCCCCGTCCATCCGCCCGCGACCCTTTCTCCAAGATCATGTTGCGGACTTCCGTATATTCCAATTCATGGAACACCAACTTCACGTGTCGCTCCCGATTCGGATCATCCACGCTCTTGAGCGTTTGAACCGCGCCATTCATGACCTCATCCAGTCGTTCCTGCCTGGCCGCTTTGTTTGGAATCATGATGGCCTCGCGGATCCCTTGCGCCACCAGGGACTTCACTTGAGCCACAAGCGTGGAGTCGATCTGCTCCTTCTCCACCTTTCGCTTGGGCTTGCCGGCAACCGCTTGCAGCTCGCGAATCTTGGTCACAATCTTCTTGATTTCGGAATGGGCGAGTTCGATCGCTTCGAGCATGATGGCTTCAGACAGCTCGTTCGCCCCTGCTTCGACCATCATGACTGCATCAGCCGTCCCCGCCACAACGAGTTGCAGCTCGCTCTTTGCCGCAGTCTCAAGATCCGGATTGACGATGAACTTGTCACCCAGCCGACCAATCCTTACCCCCGCGATAGGATTGTCGAATGGAATATTCGAGATGGTGAGGGCAGCAGAGGAAGCAATAATACCAAGTATGTCGGACGAGCCGGTCTGGTCTGCTGAGAGGACTGAGGCGATGACTTGCGTCTCGAAGTAATAGCCCTCGGGAAAAAGCGGACGGAGCCCCCGATCGATCTGCCGGCTGGTCAGCACAGCTTTTTCAGATGGGCGCGCTTCCCGTTTGAAATACCCGCCGGGAATCTTCCCAGCGGCGAACGATTTCTCCTGATAATCGACTGTGAGAGGAAGAAAATCGGTACCCGCCTTGGCGACCTGTGACGCGACGGCTGTGGCCAGTACGACGGTGTCGCCGTACGAGGCCCATATCGAGCCGTCTGCTTGTCGTGCCACACGCCCGGTCTCGAGTCGCAGGGTGCGTCCGGCGACCTCTATTTCAACTGTGTGTACCATCTGAGACTCCTCTGGTTAGGCCCCACAGATGCCCACAGAGAGAGACTCGAGCGATTGCGGGACACTCCAGCCTCTGTCAGTGTTCACCTGTGCGACTGATGACTACCCACTGGTGCGCCCCCTGGCGCGACAGCGAGACGGGATACTACTTTCGAATGCCTAATCGCTCAATCACCGCACGATAACGTGCATCACTGACGCCGCGAAGATAATCGAGCAAACGCCTGCGACGCCCGACCAAGAGAAGCAGGCCACGTCGGGAATGATGATCTTTCTTGTGGAGCTTGAAATGTTCCGTCAGGTACGTGATCCGGTTGGTCAACACCGCGATCTGGACTTCCGGCGAGCCGGAATCCGTCTCATGCTGCCGGTACTGCTTGATCAACTCGGTCTTTGCTTCCTTGAGTAATGCCATGGGCGTCTTCCTTCCTATTCCTTTCCTTCATCCGCAACGACGTATCATACGTCCTGATCGATCAATACCTTCTGAATCTTAAATACGTCACCCAATGTTTCCGGACTTTTCCCGATAGCCACCAGACGTCCAT
The DNA here is from genome assembly GCA_035273365.1 of Nitrospiraceae bacterium. Taxonomy (GTDB): domain Bacteria; phylum Nitrospirota; class Nitrospiria; order Nitrospirales; family Nitrospiraceae; genus Palsa-1315. The sequence goes on from DATEPD010000395.1 coordinate 7,568, forward strand.
AAATATCGTGAATTCGGACCGGCCTATGTCCCCCGCTCTCGCCATCGGACGCCCTATCCCACCGGAGAATCTTGGCCGCAGGCACCGGAGCCCCGTGGCGCACGCGGTCAGCAGTCTGTTCATCTACTACCACAATCCCCAGTCGGTCCAATGCATGATCCAGCGACAACAGATCGTCTCCTAACCGACCGAGGGCATGATGGTGAACCACCTCATCGACCGTCAGCGCGTGATCGATTGTCAAGGGACCCACTCGCCTTCGCTCTAACGCCAACATGTGGCCGCCGACACCCAATGCCTCTCCGATATCGGCACAGAGTGTCCGCACATAGGTTCCTTTAGAACAGACGATGCGCAATGAGACATCCCGCCCCAGAATCGCCAACACCTCAAGGGTATGGATGACGATGGTTCGTGCATCTCGCGCAAACGTTTTGCCAGCCCGAGCGGATTTATACAGCGGGACACCCCCGACTTTCACTGCCGAATACATCGGCGGAATTTGTTCAATCGGTCCGCGGAATCTATCGACCACCTTATGAATCGCTCCTGATGTCACCTGATTGCTCACCTTTTTCGCCAACACTGTTCCCGTCGCATCCTGCGTATCGGTGGTTTCGCCGAGGCGAAGCACGGCATGATACTCCTTATCCCACTCAACAATATATTCAGCAATGCGGGTTCCCCGCCCAATCAGCACAGGCAAGACTCCCGTTGCGGCAGGATCGAGGGTGCCAGCATGACCGACCTTGACTACGCCGAGAAGATGCCGCACTTTTGCCACGACATCGTGAGAGGTCCAGCCGGTTTCCTTCTTGATTGTGAGAATACCGTCTACGACGGCGCAACTCTGTGAGATATTCATCGCCACGTCCCCGATGCTACGAACTCACCTGTTCTCCAGACGACTCGCCATCCGTTTTGATGTGGAGATCGTCCAACAGCTTTAACACACGATCGCCTCTCGGCCCACTGACATCCTTCGCAAAGACAATCTCCGGCAAATACCGAAGCGAGAGCCGACGACCCAGTTCACCTCGCACAAACCCGTTGGCCTGAGCCAACCCGGCGAAGACGTTCCGCTCATTGTCTTCCGTACCCATTGCCGTCACAAACACGCGCGCAATCCGCAGATCGCTGGTCAACTTCACGTCGGTCACGGTCACGGACTGCACACGCGGGTCTTTGATCTTCCGCATGAGGATATCTGCCACCTCCATGCGAATTTGATCGGCGACACGATCGGCCCGATGATATCCCGTCTTTGCCACCTTGCGCTCCACTTAGGCATACCGCCATCACAACAATTCCACTCGCGACTGGACGATTTCCACTGAAGGAACGCTCCGAATCAGGTTCAGCGCCTGATCACACACTTGGTTGACGTATCGTCCTTCGTTGGCTACGCAGGCAAGTCCCAATACGGCCTTCTGCCACAAATCCTGTCCATCGACCTCGGCAACCGAAAGATTGAACTTCTCCCGTAATCGATCTTTGAGACTCAACAGCACCTGCCGCTTGTCTTTCAACGACTGACTCTCGGGGATGAACAGCTCGACCGTGCAGAGTCCGACGATGATACCCACAGGGAAGACTCACGCCTCAGAGCTTTGCGGCAATCTTGTCGACCGCATAGGCTTCGATGATGTCCCCGGCCTTGACATCGTTGAAATTCTCGACGCTGATTCCGCATTCGTAGCCCTGCTGTACTTCACGGACATCGTCCTTGAAGCGACGCAATGATCCGAGCTTTCCCTCATAGACCACCACGTTGTCGCGAATCACTCGGACTCCGACAGCAGCGCGGGTGATCGTGCCGTCCACCACATATGCCCCCGCAATAATGCCGGCTTTGGACACTGTGAAGACCTGTCTCACCTCGGCACGCCCCAACGTCCTCTCCTTAAGCGTCGGCTCAAGCAAGCCTTCCATCGCGGCTTTAATTTCGGCCATCGCGTCATAAATAATGGTGTACAAGCGGATGTCGACCCCTTGCTGTTCAGCCAGGGTGGAGGCCTTTGGCTCCGGTCTGACATTGAACCCAACAATAATGGCGTTCGACGCTGCCGCCAGCAACACATCGGATTCCGTGATCCCTCCGACGCCGCTATGAATGACGCGGAGCTTGACTGCGGCGGTCGCAAGCTTTTCGACACCTGCCGTCAGTGCTTCAGCCGACCCCTGAACATCAGACTTGATCACCAGCGCTAGCTCCTTGACGGATCCTTCCTTAATCTTGGAGAACAGATCATCCAACGTGACCTTCGCTGACCCAGTCAAATCAGCCGTTCGCTGCTTACGCGCTCGATCTTCCGCAATCTCTCGCGCGACTCGCTCGTCTTTGACAACCTGAAATACATCACCGGCAGCCGGCACACCTGGGAGCCCAGCCACTTCTACCGGAATAGACGGACCAGCCTCTTGCACTTTTGTTCCCGTATGCGTAATCAGCGCCCGGACCTTTCCGCTGAAAATCCCGACGACAAACACATCGCCGACGCGGAGCGTCCCGCTCTGAACCAGCACCGTTGCCACCGGACCACGTCCTCGCTCCAGCTTGGCTTCGACCACAACACCCTTCGCCATACGATGCGGATCGGCCTTGAGTTCCAGCACTTCGGACTGTAAAAGAATCATTTCCAGCAACGTGTCCAGGCCGATCTTCTCCTTGGCTGAGACCTCAACCATGATCGTGTCACCGCCCCAGGACTCGGAAATCAGTCCCTGTTCAGACAAGGCGTTCTTCACACGATCAGCATTGGCTCCAGGCTTATCAATCTTATTGATGGCCACAATGATCGGAACGGACGCGGCTTTGGCATGATTAATCGCTTCGATTGTTTGCGGCATCACGCCATCGTCTGCCGCCACAACCAGGATGACGATATCGGTGATCTTGGCGCCACGACCCCGCATGGCTGTGAAAGCTTCATGGCCCGGCGTGTCCAGAAAGGTCACCTGTTTCCCGCGCACCGCAACTGTGTATGCACCGATATGCTGCGTAATCCCGCCGGCTTCGCCTTCCGCCACCTTCGTTTTCCTGATGGCATCAAGCAGCGAGGTCTTGCCGTGATCGACATGGCCCATGATCGTCACGACCGCTGGTCTCGGCTCGAGTTGGAATTCCTCCGTTTGCACGATGGAATCCAGCAACTCTTCTCCCGCCTTCTCCATCGACACATCGATCTTGACCCCATTCTCCTCCGCAATCATCATGGCCGCATCAACGTTCATGGTCTGGTTGAACGTGAGTATCTGACCCATATCCATCAGTTTGCGCATGATGTCGGCTGGACGCTGTCCGATCAGTTCGGCAAACTCTTTCACCGTCATGCCGGGCACAAGCTTGAAGCTCTTCCTCCGCGGCTTGGTCACTTCCCCCGGCGTGCTGTGATGCACATGCTTGCTACGGTCGTCGCGGCGTTGCTGCACGGGAATGGCACGAAGGTCCTGCCAGCGAGCCGCATCCTCATGAAGACGGAGCTCTTCTTCTTCCCGCGTACGACCCAGCTTACGAACTTTCTTGGTCTTATCTCTCAGACCCTCGGCTTGCATCTCTTCTAGGGAAAGGGCCTTCTTTTTTCCTGTGATCGCCTCGATGCTTGGTGGGACGGCGGGCTTGACGACAGACGTGGGAGCCGGCGCAGTGGTGGTTCCTATGGCATGCGGCTGATCAGCCGTCGTCGTCAGGTCAACATGCGCAACAGTTGGAGTTTCAGCCTGCGGATGTGCTGCCGGTGACGAGCTCACCGTGAGGGTCTCGATATGTGCTCCGCTCGTGCCTACTGGTTCAACTGTCGGCAGGGATGCTGCCTCGTCCACTCGAACGTCATCCGCTCTCTTCCGTTTGATCAGAATGCGGCGCTTGTCGGATTTGGAAGATTCCTCCGCCGCCGGAGCTGCCTGGGACGCCCCAGTCCTGGCGCCCGCTGCATGGTCGGAGGACACCATTCCGACTTTACTCCGCTCACCACGATCGGCATCGGCCTCTGTCGCCCTGCCCGTCGTTTTTCCATAAGCCTTGAGTTTCGGGCCGAGCTTCTCCAAGACCTTTTGCACCACTTCGTCATCCAACGCGCTGCTGTGCGATGCGACGGTGATCCCCATCCGCTTCAATTCGGGGATGAGATCACGATTTTCCATCCCGAGTTGCTTAGCCAATGCATACACACGCATGAGAATGTAACACCTATTCCTCTTGATCCGGTTTATCCGGCATCCGACTCCGATTCTGCCCGCGCTTTTAATTCCTGCTCTCGGGCTTCTTCTTGCTGATGCAGCGCTGCAGTCTCCTCCGCCAATGCCGCTTTGATTTCTTTATCTCGTTCGGCTTTTTCCTTTTCGTATTCCGTCGCGCTAATGATATCGATCTTCCATCCTGTCAAGCGAGCCGCCAACCGCACATTCTGACCGTTCTTCCCGATCGCGAGCGACAACTGGGAATCTGCCACGACAACCAACGCCGACTTCTTTTCCTCATCGACACCGACCTTCTCAATGCTCGCTGGATTCAACGCCTCGGCAATGAAGACACGAGGGTCAGAGGTCCAGGTAATGATGTCAATCTTCTCTCCGCGCAGTTCGCGAACAACCGCTTGCACCCGCGATCCCTTGATTCCCACACAGGCCCCGACCGGATCGACCGCCTTCTCGCGAGACGTCACGGCGATTTTTGTCCGATCACCAGGCTCCCGCACGATGGACTTGATTTCCACGATTTTTTCGAGCACCTCAGGCACTTCCAACTCGAAAAGTTTCGATACAAACTGCGGATGGCTCCGCGTCAAGATGACCTGAACATCCTTTGGAGTCCGCCGCACTTCCAAGAGCATAGCCTTCACTCGATCGCCACAGCGATAGGTTTCCCGAGGAATCTGTTCCTGAATCGGCAATACCGCCT
>DATEPD010000396.1:0-3903 GCA_035273365.1 Nitrospiraceae bacterium
CGAGCAGTTCCTTGACCAAGCCTGGGACGTCCGCCCTGTCCTTCGTAATTTTGACACCGCCGGCTTTTCCGCGACCGCCCGCATGGATCTGCGCCTTGACGACAAACACGGGGGTATTGAGTTCTGCCGCCCATGCCGCTCCTGCCTCGGGCGAGGTAATCTCCTTCCCGCGAGGAACCGGCACCCCGAACTGCGCAAACAACTGCTTGGCCTGAAATTCATGAACGTTCATCGAAATCCTCTCAGGTTAAGGTTCAGGCTAAGGTTAAGGGGGAGAATAGTGCTCGGCCTGTCCTCAACCTTAACCTCAGCCTCAACCTTCTTTTCTCGTGTACGCCGGCAGGATCATGGGTGAGACCACACCGCTCACACTGCCATGCTTCTTGGCTTCGCTGCGGAATCTCTTCAGATGGCCGAGCGTCAACTTCCCTTGCGACATCGCAGCGGCACGGGCGGCGGATGTCAACCCGGACCGCTTCCCAAAGACCATCAGGTCAAGGAGCGAATTGCCCATCAATCGATTGCGTCCATGCAATCCGCCGGAGGCCTCGCCCGCAACAAAGAGATGTTTCACATTCGTTTCTGAATTGGTATCAATCTTCACGCCGCCGTTCTGATAGTGCAGCGTCGGATAGATCAACACGGGGTCTTTGCTGATATCGATTCCGAATCGTTCGAACTGCATCATCATCGCAGGGAAATGCTTCTCCACGGTGCCGGGACCCTGTTCGGCATCGAGGAGCGGGGTATCGAGCCAGACGCCGATGCGCCCGGACATCGTCCGGATTCCACGCCCCTCTTCACATTCGCGAATAATCGAGGAGGAGACGACGTCGCGGGTATCCAATTCGTTGACGAACCGTTCACCCTTGGCATTGACCAAATGGCCGCCTTCGGATCGAATACCCTCTGTGACCAATGCCCCAATGAGCTGTTCTGGATAGACCGCACCGGAAGGGTGATATTGGAACGTATCGATATGCATGAGCTTCGCACCCAATCGATAGGCCAAGCACAGCCCGTCGCCGGTGGCACCGTAATGATTGCTGGTCGGGAATCCTTGAATATGGAGGCGCCCGATCCCGCCAGTCGCGAGGATCACGGACTTGGCGGCGACAACGACATGGCGATGGTTATCGAGGTCTTTGAAAATAGCGCCGGTGCAGTTCCCCATTTCGTCACTCGTCAGTTCGACCGCAGCGCAAAACTCGAGTAACTGGATGTTCTGATTCAGCACCTCGTCCTTGAGCACCCGCATGATTTCAAGGCCGGTATAGTCTGAACAAGTGAGGAGACGAGGCTTTGAACTTCCGCCGCCTTTTTTCACATGGAGGTTACCGTCTCCGTCACGATCGAACAGCACACCCAGGCTCAACAACCATTTCGCAATCGAGGGGCCTTCTTCGACCATCACCTTGAGCAACTGATGGTCATTCTGCATGTGGCCGCCCTTGAGCGTATCCACAAAATGGGTAACGGGCGAGTCCTCGGGAGCGACCGAAATTTGCATCCCCCCTTGGGCCATCACGCTGTTGGAGTCGCCGAGACGGAGCTTCGTCGCGAGGATGACCTTGGCGCCTGCCGCACGAGCATGGAGCGCAGCTGCACAGCCGGCGCCCCCGCCGCCCACGACCAGCACGTCGGTCGTGTAATCGGCCGTCAGATCGAATTCCTCGGCAATCGGGCTATCGCCCTCGAGCAATGTCGCCAATTCGACCACCGTCTTATCTCCCTCATTGGGACCGAAACGGATCGGCCGATAGGCCCGCTCACGAAAATCCGGATGATACTTGTGGATCAGTTGATCACGATCCGCTGGAGAGAGCTTGGGAAGGGTCTGCTTGCGTCGGGCATCCCGCGTCTTATGTACGATCTGTTGAAGGGCGTGGACATCCATGATTGTGCTTTCAGCTATCAGCGTTCAACATTCAGCTTCAAATTCAAAAGCTGAGAGCTGGCAACTGACCGCTCATCGACTACTTTACCGTCGCGCAGTGATCGGCCAATTCCTTTTCGGTCATGTTGAGGATCTTGGTCCATTCGTCGTTGAAACGGCCATCCTGGATATCCTTGATGCGCGTATCCAGACCCAGAGGCTTCTCGGTGAGATGAGCCCCCTGCGCCCGGCTCACATACAGGGCCACGAGATTGGGGGCGATGTCCGCAATGCAGACCGGCGTGCACATCCCGCACATCACGCAATCCATGAACATCTCGGACACGCTCTTAAAATCCCCGAAGACTGCCTTCCAGACTCCCTCTCGCACATCGATCTGCTGGGGGCAGGCTTCAGTGCAGGCGTTGCAGTTTCGGCAGAGCGGCGCTTCAGGATAGAGATTGAAGAGATCTTGTTTCGGATCGTTGAGCGTGTGAATGTCGTAGGTTGCCTTGCGAGCTGGAAATGGCGGCATCATCGTGATCGACATTCCGTCCTGCACCGCCATTTGGCAGGCCAGACAGGTCCGTACCTTCGGGTCGTCTTTGGTGCGATAGTAGGCGGCGCAGGCGCCGCAGAACCCGCCAAGACAGCCGGCTCCGCGGACGACTTCCTGGCCCGAGTACCACAGGGCCTTAATGATCGTGATCCCCTCCGGCACGTCGTACTTCTTGCCGGCAATCTCGATGCTGACCATCTTGTGCCGGATCACTTCCGGCTGATCGATGACGTTTTCTTTGTCTTCTTGTGCCATCTTTCACTCGTGAGACGTAAAATGTCAAACGTAAGTACCAATACCTAGCTTTACGCCTGACGGCTAACCCCTAACGTGTTCTTACGCGATCGCGTTGACGATGGCATTCAAGGTTGGGCTTGGACGCATCGCCTTGGACGCCTTCGCATCGTCAGGATGATAGTACCCGCCGACATCGACCGGCTTGCCTTGAGCCGCGAGCAGCTCGCCTGAAATCTTGGCTTCGTTCTGCTCGAGTTCCTTGGCGATCTTCACAAACCGCGCTTGCAAATTCTTGTCCTGCGTCTGTTGGGCCAGCGCTTGCGCCCAGTACAATGCCAGATAAAAATGGCTCCCGCGGTTGTCGATTTCTCCCACCTTGCGGGCCGGCGACTTGTTGCTCTCCAGAAACTTCGCGTTGGCTTGGTCGAGTGTATCCGCCAACATTTTCGCCGCTTGATTGTTGGCCACTTTGGCCAAATGCTCCAACGATGCGGCCAACGCCAGGAATTCACCCAGCGAGTCCCATCGCAGGTAGCCTTCCTCTTGGAACTGCTGCACGTGCTTGGGCGCTGAACCTCCGGCGCCGGTTTCGAACAGCCCACCGCCGTTCAGCAGCGGGACAATCGAAAGCATTTTGGCGCTGGTCCCGATTTCCAGAATCGGGAACAGGTCGGTGAGATAGTCGCGCAAGACGTTTCCTGTCACCGAAATCGTATCTTTCCCCTCTCTAATCCGCTCGAGTGAGAGCCTCGTGGCTTCCGCCGGAGTCATGATCCGAATATCGAGGCCCTTCGTGTCGTGGTCTTTCAAGTAGTGTTCGACCTTCGTGATCAATTGCGCATCATGCGCTCTGGTCTTGTCCAGCCAGAAGATTGCCGGAGCTCCCGTCGCCTTCGCACGAGTCACCGCCAGCTTGACCCAATCCTGGATCGGCGCATCCTTCACCTGGCACATACGCCAGATATCCCCTTCTTCGACCTTGTGCTCCAGCAAGGTCTTCCCTGACGCATCAACGACGCGAATCGTACCATTGCCAGGGGCCTTGAAGGTCTTGTCGTGGGAGCCATATTCTTCTGCAGCCTGCGCCATGAGTCCGACGTTGGGCACACTTCCCATCGTCTTCGGATCTAATGCGCCATGCTTCTTACAGAAGTTCACCACCTCTTGATAAACCGGCGCGTAGCTGGAATCCGGGATCACGCACTTGGTGTCCGCCAGTTTCCCGTCCGGG
>DATEPD010000397.1:0-3067 GCA_035273365.1 Nitrospiraceae bacterium
CACATCTCCTCTGCACGACGCTTGCTGAGGACGTTCTTGGACCAGCCGCTACGCTTTGAAGCCGTTCAGGAAGGACTCACGCGAAGGTATCGGATTGTAGGAAGCGGAAGCTACCTGCCTCTCCTCACCAACAGTGAGGAGCCCTTGCTCCCCAGTGAGTGGTGTCCCCAACGGGATTTGAACCCGTGTTACTGCCTTGAAAGGGCAATGTCCTAGGCCAGGCTAGACGATGGGGACGAAGCAGCGCCTCAAAAAAATGAGCTGGACTCTTACCATATTTCAGACTCATGTGTCACTAGAGGACTCGGGAGGCTTCACAATGCCCAGTCGCGTTTCTTCTTCGAATTCGGTAGGATAATTTGCCTCTACGACATATTGGAACCTCATCTGTTAAGGATTCGAGGAGCACGATTCATGACAAGATCTCTATTGGCATCGTTCCGATCCTTGTTGGTCATTGCCTGTTGCCTGATACTGGCGAATTGCGCTCACGATACCTACCAAGAACGGGCGAACCTGATTAAGAATCATGCCGAGGCATTCTATGACAACTTGAAATCCAATCGAGTGGAATCCGCGATCCGGAACAACGAGAAGATTGAAGCAATGGCGAGCGAGATGGGAAATACCGTGAGGAAGCGGGCCGGCCAACAAGGCACCACATCTGTCGAACGGGAGTTTGCCTTGATGAGCACCGCCAACGAAGCCGCGGCCACAAACTGGCTTGCGTTGGGCCAATACTTCACCATTAAGCGCCAGTACTCCCAAGCCCGCGCCACCTATCAACGTGTGATCGACACCTATACGAATCCGATGGACCGATCATACCGCGAGCAGGCTCTGCGTGCCTTGAAGGATTTGGATATGCTCACCCCGCCCACCTCGACACCGACAAATCCGTGAACGGCGACCGTCTTTTGCACCAATCTTCTCGAATATTTCTCAGCGGGCTCCTGTTGCTCAGTTGGGGTTGTGTCCACCGGATTCAGGTTACCCCCGCTCCTCCAGCCGTTTCACCTATCACCATCGCTCAATCAGTACAAGTCATCGTGCCCTTTCTCGCACTGAAAGGAGCGGACCACAGGAAGGGCATTACTTTACTTGAGTGGCCAGCAGAGGATCTTCGTTCCGCCGCGATCTCCTATATCCAATCGCGCCAGACGTTTACCTCAGTTACCGACAAACCGGCCGATCTCACAATGACCGTCAAGGCCTGGCTGACCATGCGATCTAGCGGCAATTACCGCTATAGTCTCCGTCTGGAATCAGCCCTTGGTCCTTCGGGAAAGCTCCCGATCAAGTCCTATCTGACGGAAAAAGACGCGATAGGGTCGAGCGTTCGGTGGATCACGACTTCGGATCAGACCCCCATTGCAGAAGCGGTCCAAGCCGCGCTGGACGATCTGCTCTCGCAGATCGAAGCCGATCACCTCTTGTATAGAAATGGACCGCGCTGAAGACGAGAGGCATCTAGCAGGTTAGAGGGGAAATTCAGTATGCTCAAAAAGGCTGTCCAGCAAGGCCGCAGCCGATGAAAGCACTGGAGGCGTAGCCTCTCGGCTATGTTGAGGATGCTTTCGCGGCGAGAACGCCACTGGCAGGATTTTTCCGGCATCCTGCTATGAGGTTCAAGACCGTCGATCGAAGAGGCGCATAGCAAGACATCCGGCTGCCACACCCGCCGCAAACATGACACCGACTATCCAACCGGAAGAGAGACCCATTCCTCTCGGTTCACGACGTCGAAGTTCCCGATTCAGATTCGGCATGTGGGATTCCGGCCCGAGCCATTCATCTTCTGATGGACGGGGCGAGACTTTCTTGAAGAGAATGGTGGTCTTTCCTTCACCCATAATCCCTCATTCCCTCCAACTCTCCTGATATCGATTCTGCCAAACCGCAGGAGCCACGATTCTAGGCAGTACGAGAACCGGTAAAGTTTGCCCAGGTCTCATTGACCTGCGCGGTCGAAGCTGGTTCGTACACCTGGCAATTCAGACGGAGCGCCCCATCACCAAATGGAATCTTCAGATAGTCACAGTGATGCGGCCGATCGGCATTGGCATGTTGATTGGGATGAAAGTACCGACAGGACACACACATTCTCGTGGCAGAAATCTCACCTTGCTCTTGGAGGCTACGAATCATCTTTACCAAGGACGTGAGGAGGACAACCTGCTCCGGCGCCGATAGTGCCGCCGTCGCAGTGGCTAGCCGATCGGGCATACGGGAAGAGGGCGTGCAGGACCGATTCCCTTTGGCCGTCAATTGCGCAACCACAATCCGCCGATCACTCATGTCCCGACGCCGCCGAACCAGCTGCTTCCGCTCCAGCGTCGCGATGACTTCCGAAGCAGTTGGAAGCCTGACGGACAACTCATTCGCCACCGTGGAGACTGTCGCGCGTTGCTCAGGCTTGGACTGAAGCAGTGTGAGGACCTGCCGCTGCAATGGGCCAAGACCGGCTCGACCTTCGCGCCGCCACGTCCGGCTTTTCATCGCAAGCCCAATCTTTTCCAGGCCGGCCGTCAACTGAGTGGTCAATGCAGCCGGATCCTTCACTGTCGACGACTTCTTCCCGCTATTGAGCGCCCGCAGTTCAGCCATAAGAGCTCCTCCTTAAAATACCAGTATTTTGCAAGTGTAGTGCGCTTACTGCCCCCACGTCAAGATTCCCGGATGGCACTATGCCGATATCCCACTTAGATCGGGGCAGGGCAAAGGGAGATGGCCTGCTTGTAGCCATGCTGCCGTTCGAAGCGGAGGTGGATCGGCGTGCCGTGCAGTATCGGGAGGATTGAATTCATAGGCCAGGGCATAGGGCGTTCCGCGGACTCGAACACCGGCTGAGGCTGAGTATCGAGAACTTCGCATGAACGAAGCACGCCCAGACATTTCGAGTGGTCCAGTGCGGTAACCTGTCTGTCATGCCGACCTTTCCCGTCGATATCGGCTACTGTTTTCGTACTGGGGGGAGGCAGGTTCGAGGGGGAAAGGTCTAACGTCCTCTAAGAGTTGGCTGCAACCTACGAACACCCAGCGAAACCTGTGACGACACACAGGCGTT
>DATEPD010000398.1:0-5422 GCA_035273365.1 Nitrospiraceae bacterium
TTTTGAGATAGCTTATCAATTTCAATTCCATAGGACCTTGATCATGCCATTCGTTTGTTCTCTACCCATATTGGGCCGAATGATCCTCTCAAGTCTCTTTCTGTTGATCGCCGCCGGGATCTTTGTACCCTCCGTCCCAGCTGCCGATACACTCACGATCTATTCAGGCCGCTCGGAACGCCTTATCAAGCCGGTCCTTGACGTCTTCACCGCAAATACCGGGATTCAAATCGAACTGTTGTCTTCCGGGACGACAGAATTGGTGAACCGGTTGAAGGCTGAAGGCGATCGCACATCGGCAGATCTCCTCATCACCAACGATGCCGGCAGCTTGGAACTGGCCAGAACAGCCGGTCTCCTCCACCCATTAAATATGCGGGAAATTGATCGGGCCATTCCGTCGCAGTTTCGCGCCCCGGATAATGCCTGGGTCGGGCTCTCAGGACGATTCTGGATCGTGGTGTACAACCGCACGCTGGTGCAGCCGGACCAAGTGACGTCGCTCCTCGACCTCGCCGATCCAAAATGGAAAGATAAGATTGCGATCCCGAATTCGGGTAGTGAGTATTTACAAGCCGGCATGTCGGTCATCCTTGCCACCTATGGCCAGGAGAAGACCAAACAATTCCTGCAAGGCCTTAAGACGAATGCCGATACCCAGGTCTATCAGAAAAGCTCGCAGATCGTGGATGCTGTTGCCAAGGGACAAATCCCGCTGGGTATCGTGAATCATTACTACGTCTATCGACACCTGGCCACACAACCTGACGCACCACTCGCGGTGGTGATGCCGGATCAGCAAGAGGGGGGTATGGGGGCCATCATGAACGTCGCCGGCGTCGGCATCGTCAAGTCAACCAAGCACCTTGATAGCGCCAAGTTGCTCGTAGAATTCTTAGTCGCGCAAGCGGGACAGAAATTATTTGCGGATCTCAACAAGGAATATCCTCTCCACTCTGGCGTGAAAACGGATCCGGCACTCGTAGAACGAAAGAATTTCCGTGCTGCACTGGTCCCCCTCACCAAGCTGGCTGAACTGCGCGAACCGACTCTTACCCTGATTGAACAAGTGGGGCTCCGGTAGCGCGAAGGGACCCACCGTGAGCACGATTCGCCAACAGCTTGCTTCGCCACTTCAACTCGTTGCCTTGGCCAGTGCGGGAATTCTCCTACTCCCGCTTGGCTATGTCACCGCACAGGCCCTCTCAGCCGATCCGGTCGTATGGGGCCGCCTGTGGGCGACTCGCATTCCCGAGCTGCTGTTTAATACCGTATCACTGGCCGCCAGCGTGGCGGTCATCACGCTGGTCTTGGGTGTCTCAACTGCTTGGCTGGTCACACGCGTGGAATTTCCCGGTCGCAGGATCTGGGAGGGCGCCTTGGTCCTTCCATTGGCGATGCCGACGTACGTACTGGCCTATGTCTACTCCTACCTATTGGGATTCGGCGGTCCTGTTGAACATCTCTGGCAACTGGTGGCCGGTTCTCAAGCGAGAATCTTTTCTCCTCATAGTTATTGGGGCGCGACGCTCGTGATGGCCTTGGATACATTTCCGTTCGTCTATCTCTTGAGCCGTAGTGCCATCCTCAGTATGAACGTGTCATTCGAAGAGGTGGCACGGACCAGCGGCGTGTCCCGCCTCTCGACTCTCTGGCGCGTGACCCTGCCGCTGATGCGCCCTTCAATTGCCGCTGGAGTCGCGCTCGTCATCTTGTACGTCGTGTCTGACTTCGGTGCGGTGTCATTACTTCGCTATCAAACACTCACCTATGCCGTGTTCCAGCAGATGACAGGACGGGCCGACAATACCGCAGCGAGCATCTTGAGCCTCTTGCTGGTCGTGTTCGCACTGATTTTTCTGATCACTGAACGGTGGTTCCGACAACGAAGCCGGTTTTATCAGACCACCGGACGGTATCGGGCTCCGCAACGGCAACGCTATGGCTGGCTCGGCACTCTTGCCGTGACCGGCTATCTCGGGCTGATCGTCGGCGCGGCCTTCATACTCCCAGCCTCGCTCTTGGTTCAATGGAGCCTGTCGCCTGAAGCACAATCGACCGTCGACAGCCGGTTCTTCGGTTTCGTCTGGAACAGCGCCATCCTGGCGGCCAGTGCCGCCACCGGCGGCGTATTGATCGGTCTGCCGCTCGCCTACCTCGCCAGCCGACGTCCGACGATGCTGAACCTCAGCTGCTTGCAGGCCGCCTATGCCGGCTATGTGCTTCCTGGACCGGTGGCGGCACTGGCTGTCCTTGTCCTCTTCACCAAACTGGCTCCGGTGTTCTATGGCTCGGTGCTGATCCTCATCGTGGCCTATATCATCCATTTTCTCCCAGCTGGGCTCCAGTCGCTGGAGCCGGCGCTCCAGCACATGTCGCCGAATTTGGAAGAGGTGTCACGCACGCTTGGCCTTGGAATACGGGAGACTTGGCGACGAGTGACGATACCGCTCATCCGGAATGGATTTGTCGTCGCCTGGGTCTTGATGTTCTTACAAACCATGAAGGAACTACCGGCGACGCTGTTGTTGCGGCCGGTGGGATTCGACACCCTGGCTATTCGTGTCTGGATGGAAGCAAGCGAGGAGTATTTTCAACTCGCCGCTCCCTCCGCACTGCTCATCGTCTTACTGAGTCTCCCGGCACTGGCCTTGTTAGTTTCAAAAGATTGGCGCGCAGCCTAGCAGGATGCTGAATAAGTCCACCAGCTTCGTTCTCGCATCGTTTGGACCCTCAACGTACCCCAGAGGGGACGCCTCGGATCTTCACTCGCTGCGGCCTTGCTGGATGAACTTTTTGAGCATCCTGCACGAGTGTACTTTTCTTATACAATACATGCGGGCCATCAAAGTCTTTGCTAGAGGAAGGATCGTAAATCAGTGACCTCAGACCATTCCACCACACCAATCCCCTCCCTGAAGCCCACATTCCAGGGCAACCTCTTTACACCGGCATCCTCGGTCTTGGAACTGCGCGATGTGTCCTGTGCCTACGAAATTGGACGTCCCGCGGTCCAGGGAATTTCGTTCGCAGCACGAGAAGGGGAAATTCTCTGCCTGCTCGGCCCCTCAGGATGCGGGAAAACGACGATTCTGCGCGCCATCGCGGGATTTGAACCGGTTCGCTCCGGCCAACTGTTTTTGTCGGGCCAACTCATGTCGTCGCCTGACGTGATGATCCCGACGGAGAACCGGCGCGTCGGGATGGTCTTTCAAGAATATGCCCTATTCCCTCACTTACGCGTGCAGGACAACATCGCCTTTGGGCTCCGCCATCTCGTTCGGAGCGAACGCACCTCGCGGGTCCAGGGGATGCTGCGGCTCACTGGGCTGGAGGGATTCGAACGGCGATATCCACACGAATTATCAGGCGGCCAGCAACAGCGTGTCGCACTGGCTCGTGCCCTCGTCCAGGATCCCGTCGTGCTGCTGCTCGACGAACCATTCAGCAATTTGGACCCCGATATGGCGGGACGCATGCGCCAAGAGTTGCACGACCTGTTACGCCGGACAAAAACCACCACCATACTCGTGACACACGACCATGACGAAGCCTTTGCCATGGCTGATCGCATCGCCGTCCTCAACCAAGGCCGCTTGGAGCAATTCGATACTCCGGAGATGATGTATCATATGCCGGCAACACCTTTCGTGGCAGATTTTGTCGGTCAGGCAGACTTTATTCCTGGAACCGTTTCCCAGGGCATGGTCCATACCGAACTGGGAGAATTTCCCGACACGATCGATTGCAAGGATGGCACTGCCGTGGTCGTGATGATTCGGCCGGACGACATTCACCTCGTCCCCACGAAAGACGCCCGCTCTCGCATCCTCTCTCGCCAGTTTCGTGGCTCGGAGAATCTGTATACGGTCGGTCTCCCATCCGGTCAAATTGTCCATAGCAGTCAAGGCTCCACGAGCGTCTATCAGGCCGGGACTGCGGTGGAACTGCGTGTCATGGCTACGCATACTGTGCTCTTTCGGCGAGAGGATTGTACCGGAGAGGTGTTCATGGCGGTTCGACCGATCGCAGGAGAGCATTGACAGCCTTTTTCACGATCTGGCATTGATAGACCCTCACGACGGTCTCCTGCCCCAGCGATCCGTGAATCACCCAGTGAAAGTGAGGCCTCGCCATGAACTCGTTACAAACCGTGGTCGATTACGGAATCATCGGATTCCTGCTGGCACTGAGCGTCTGGACAGTGGCCATTGCGGTGGAGCGGTGGCTCTTTTACCGTCGTATCGATCTGGCCCAGTATCCCAACAGCGTGGGATTGGAAATGGCTCTGACCAAACACCTGGTCGTCATCGGCACGGTGGCCGCGAACGCCCCCTATATAGGCTTACTGGGCACCGTGCTCGGTATCATGCTCACATTCCATACCATGGGCACCTCCGGTACCATGGCCGTCAATGCCATCATGATCGGGCTCAGCCTCGCGCTGAAAGCCACGGCGGTCGGATTGCTGGTTGCGATTCCCTGCGTCGTCATGAATAATGTGCTCCGACGGAAGGTGGCCGAGATCCTCGCCCTACACAAGGAACACCATGCAACGAGACATTGATCAGATCAACGTCATCCCACTCGTGGACGTCATGCTGGTACTGCTGGTCATCGTACTCACCACCGCCACCTTCATCAGCAGTGGACAGATTCCGGTCAATTTGGCAAAAGCGAAAGAAGTCGGCACTCACAAAGATTCGCCTATCATCATCACCCTGACTGCCGACGGCGCGCTCTTTCTCAACGACCGTACAGTTCCTGAGGGAGGCCTCCAGGGCGCGCTAACTGCAGAACCCCGAGACTCAGCGATCGTTGTGCGGGCGGATAAAGTCACCTTGCTCGAACGATTCGTATCCGTGGTGGATGAGGTGCGTGGGTTGGGGTTTCAGCAAGTCAGCCTGGAGGTCATTCGACTGTGATCGTTGCCGGGCCACATCGCTCCAGGATCCAGAGGGAGGCTCACGTCCAGGGATGGCTCGTCTCAGTCCTCTTGCACGGGATAGTGGCGCTCGCAGCGGTTCTGCTCGTGAAGCAAGTCCAACCCACGCCGCAGGATGAAGCGTTCAAGTGGAACGTCGTCATGGCGTCGCCGGCACAGCCAGTTCAACCAACAGTATCCCCCGAAAACCAGGATCCTGCCCCGTTCGCTCCGTCCACGACCTCGACTCCGTCACCGCACGTGCAACAGACTGCGTCGCCACAGCCGCTCCCATCGCCCCAGCCGGTTGCCCAACAGGTGACTCCATCGGCTTCTGAGCGTCTCATCACACCGGTGCTGACGGAGCCTCCTACACCGCCCCCACTGCAACCAACGACCCATTCACAACCAGCCGCTCACACAATACAACCATCTGAGCCGATCAGACATGAAACTGTGACGCCGATAGTCTCCGAGGTCACATCCAATCTGAAACCG
>DATEPD010000399.1:0-2372 GCA_035273365.1 Nitrospiraceae bacterium
GGCCTGGCACATGGATTGGTAACGCAGGAGCAATATTCTTTTCTCGTGGCAGCAGTTATCGCGAGTGCGGTGGTTCCCACACTCATCGCGGGTCTGTTCTTTGTTCCAGCTCACCTCTTGCCGAAAACGGATCATGCGGAAAAAACAGTCGGCGGCTCAATGATCTGGGTGACGAGGGCTAGAGAACGAGACGAGGCTGCAGCAACCCGGATCTGTGACCGCTAGGTGTCTATATGCAAAAGAGTAGCAAAGCATCACCAGCGGCGGCGCCAGCTTTTCGCGTATGGATTTGCGGGTGAGGCAGGGTCTCAATCAGTGCTGCGGGGGCTGTTCTCGCATCGTCTTGCAGAAGAGTTCGGTCAATGAGGGATCAAAGGCGGTGCCGGCTTGCTGTTCGATCTGTTCCAGGGCTTCGTTAATGGGGAGGGTAGTTCGTTCTGGTTTTTCGGCAGTCAGTTCATCAAAGACTTGGGCGATGCCAACAATGCGGGCGAGTAAGGGCGTGAGTTCTTCTCGTAAGCCAAAGGGGTATCCCGTTCCATCCCATCGCTCGTGATGGAGTGCGATAATCTGCACGGCGTCGGCTGATAGTCCCATTGCTCGGCCCATCTTCGCACCGAGGTCGGGATGATGGACCCGCGGGTTGGACTCCATATTCAACACCTGACTGTCCGGAATGCTGATCAAGTCGAGATCATGCACGAGTGCGCCGAGTGCGAGCGACTGCTGTTCGGCAATGGGAAGGCTGAGTCGATTGGCGACAAGTGTCGAGTAAAAACTGACGCGGCTTCCATGATTGAGGAGGTGGCGGTCCTTGGCTTCTAAGAGGTCGGAGACCAGGGGAATTAAGGGGGATGTCTCCTCGTTCTGCGGTGGAGAGAGCGAGCGCGTGCGGTTCATGGTGGTGTAGTCAGCGACGAGAGTTTCCCATGCCTTCGTACAATCAGGTTCCGGACCCCAGAGTGTCGTCGAGTTCGTGAGGAGCGGGCGTAGTTGATCGAGCCGCAGTTTCTTCTGAGCGGTCTGCAAGGAAATGGTCAGCAGTTCTGAGGCATTGAACGGTTTTAGGAGAAAGCCGGCCGCGCCATGGCGAATGCAGTCCATCGCCGATTGAAGACTGCCGTAGGCCGTGACCATGATGACTTCGATCTCAGCATGCGCGCGCTTGATGTCATGCAAGAGGTCCGATCCTGAACGATCGGGTAATTTTAAATCCAGTGTGACGAGATCGACGCCATGGTCATCAAGGACAGCCAGGGCTACGCGGGCATTCTCGGCGGTGAGTATTTGGAAATCCTGCCTGAGAATCTGTGTGAGGGCCGCGCGGGGAGCTGCCTCATCATCGACGATCAGAACGGTCGGTTTATGGTCGGTTGTGTCGGGAACGAGAGTTGACGGCATAGTGTTACTTGTAGCTCTATCCCATCTACTGGTCAATGAAATCTCGTGAATACACGGGTTTATATACGAGACTGTGGTGCGGCTCTCGTTTTTCCCACCAGTCTTGCGTGTCACAAACTTTTCAGCAGCCTGCTAGGTTTCTTTCGCTCAACTTGGGTATAATCCGCGATCTCTCTACCACAAGAGGAGCAATCATGGCTGAAAAAGACGATAAGAAGCGCGCGCTAGATCTGGCCTTGTCCCAAATTGAGAAACAATATGGGAAGGGAGCGATTATGAAGCTAGGGGGGGCCGATGCCCCGGTGGATATTCCGGCGATTTCGAGTGGATCCCTCGGACTCGATATTGCTCTGGGCGTCGGCGGGCTTCCCCGCGGTCGGGTGATCGAGATTTTCGGTCCCGAGTCTTCAGGCAAGACGACATTGACGCTTCATGTGATTGCGGAAGCCCAGAAGGCCGGCGGCACCGCGGCCTTTATCGATGCAGAGCATGCGCTGGATTTGACCTATGCCAAGAAGTTGGGTGTGCAGGTGGATGATCTGTTGGTGTCGCAGCCCGATACCGGAGAACAGGCGCTGGAAATTGCTGAGACGCTCGTCCGGAGCGGGGCGATCGACGTCATTGTGGTGGACTCTGTCGCAGCGCTCGTGCCGAGAGCTGAAATCGAAGGTGAAATGGGCGATGCGCATATGGGACTGCAAGCGAGGCTGATGTCGCAGGCCCTTCGCAAATTGACGGCGGCCATTTCCAAGTCGCAGACGACTTTGATATTCATCAACCAGATCAGGATGAAAATCGGCGTGATGTTCGGCAACCCGGAGACGACCACCGGCGGCAACGCGCTCAAATTCTATTCGTCCGTGCGGTTGGATATCCGGCGCATTGAATCGATCAAGGAAGGGCAGGAGGTGACCGGCAGCCGCGTTCGCGTGAAGGTGGTGAAGAACAAGATGGCGCCTCCGTTCAAGCAG
>DATEPD010000400.1:0-3704 GCA_035273365.1 Nitrospiraceae bacterium
GAATACAAGGCGGATGTTCCATGTCTTGAGGAGATACTTCATTACTCGGCATAGGGTGGGGCGTTGCCCGGCTTCCACTTGATGCTGCAGCCGATACTGGGATGTTGATTGCTGTCGACCGGTTTCCCGGCAAGCACTGCATCGATCGCGGCACGAAGATCGAGACCGGTCACCGGCTTGTTGTTGCCGGGTCGACTGTTGTCGAGTTGTCCTCGATAGACCAACCGCTGCCCGCTATCAAAGAGATAGAAGTCAGGGGTACAGGCGGCCTTATAGGCCTTCGCGACTTCCTGGGTGTCATCGAAGCAGAAGGGAAAACGAAAGTGGAGGCGTTGGGCCATCTCCTTGAGCCGTTCCGGGGCATCCTCGGGATAGTGCACCGGATCGTTGCTGCTGATTCCGACAAGGCCAAGCCCGCTGTTCGCATAGTCCTGTCCGATCCGGGCAATTTCCATCTGGACATGCACGACATACGGGCAATGCCGGCAGAGGAACATCACCAACAAGGCGGACTTTCCGGCAAACGAGCCGAGCGAGAAGACCTGACCTGTCACAACATCGCGCAATGTGAATGGGGGAGCTGCTTTTCCAAGTGGAAGCATTACGGATTCCGTTGCCATCGATACCTCGTGCCATCATTCTGTGGTGGCATTCATCTCTTTTCGTATCAATTCCTCGGCTTTCAGCCAGTCTTCCACGTGACGCTCCGGCTCTCGCCCTCGTTGCTCATAGAGTTCGTAGGCTTTCTTCGCGATCCGTTCCCTCAGCTCGTTCGAATATTTCTGCATGGACTCAGGCTCGGGCGAGAGGTCCTCATGTTGGGCATCAGATTCTCTGGTCATCATGGACATCCCTCCGATTGACGGCTGCGATTTTTATCCTAAGAAGTAGGAATCGGCCTGTCAAGCTATCAAGTGGTATGAGCCGGCCTTGCATCCTCGATCTCTGCCCTCCTACAATATGTATCCCTGCGAGGCCCCTATGCGCTTCACAATTCGGCCCTATCGGGCCTCCTTATTGAGCTTCTGCTTCCTGATCACCTTCCTGTTACTCAGTACTGGACCCCTGTATGCGGAATGGGAGTTGGTGAGTGGTGATGACTCGTCAAAACTGACCGTGTACGTCGATCGGGACACCATTCGACGCCAGGGAGATCTGGTGAAGATGTGGCAACTGTACGACTACAAAACTGTGCAGACCGTGGCAGGCGATTCGCTGTTGTCATTTCAGCGACACAATGAATACAACTGTACAGAACCGCGTACTCGCATGCTCGCCTATACGTGGTTCTCAAGCAATATGGGCCGCGGGAGAGTGGTGTACAAAACTGCAGAAGAACAACAGTGGGAACAGATTATCCCTCGGAGCATTGAGCAGACTCTATGGAGGGTGGCGTGCGGTAAGCAGTGATTTGCTTATGACATGAACGATCCAACGCCTCAACGCGAATCCATGTCCTTCATGATTCACCACCTTCGTTTCGTTCCTGTTTCATTTCCCGCAACGCGCAGTGCCTGCCTCTCACCAGATACTTCATAGATAGGGCAGACGATGGCAGTGATCCTCTTCAAAACTCTGTCAGGCCGGAAGCGCGGTGGCATGAGTATACGGGAGGCCATCCGCTGTCTCACATTGGGGGAAATGCTCCAAGGTGCGGCAGAATTCTCCGCTGTACTCATTTTCCTCGTTGCCACAATCACCTGGGTCATCACCTGGCTCAAGCCGCATCCAGATATCCATGTCGGCGTCGCGATGTACACCTCCGAGCGTGGTTTCACCCTGGAAGGAACGACCAAGACGACACTCACTCGAACGCAGGACCTTGTTTCCAATTGCACCCTTTGGCGATTTCCACCAACTCAACAAAACACTCCCGTGAAGGTGACCGATCTGCATTCATGGGTGTTGAGCAAGTTGCTCCTTGAAAATCTGTCGGATCAGGCCCTCACCAACCTCCGTCTGGGGGTTGTCACCCGCCTCCATAATACGTCCACAGAATTATCGGCCACTCCGAACGTCGAAGCCACGGGGATGGTTGAATCTACATCTCAAGATGGTCTGCACAAGTACGTGATTTCTATTGCCTCTCTCGCGCCTCACTCTTCGGCGATTCTCAACCTACAGACCCCGATGAACGATAACTTCCTTCGCGTCTTGTCCCAGGAACATATCACCGTTCGTTTACCGGCACTGTTCCTCTCAGCTGATCAGCTGTGGAATTTTCACCCGACAGTCACCCCCTTCAATGCCTCGGCCATGTTGAAATTGGAGAGTGAAATGCGCACCGGCGAGAGAGGAGCATCTCTGATTGAAAAGATTGAGAATACGACACTGGCCCCCTCGGATCCGGATCTTTTAGCGGAAGACCTGTCACCTCGACTTCTACCCACGATACCTGATTGCCCGGAGAAGACAGAAGGGCATCTGGTAGAATTCGTCGGCATGAACGAGTAGCCAACACCATGCTCGACAACATCCTCTTGGGCGAACTATAACGGTCTTATGCAATACGTTCATCTCGGCCGCTCCGGAGTGAAAGTCAGCCGACTCTGTCTCGGCACAATGAACTTCGGGCCGGAGACAAGCGAGGCAGAGAGTTTTGCCATCATGGATCGGGCGTTGGAGCTGGGCCTCAACTTTTTCGACACGGCGAACGTCTATGGCTGGAGAACAGGGGAGGGGTGGACAGAACAGATCGTGGGGCGTTGGTTCGCCCGGGGCGAGGGACGGCGAGGAAAAGTTGTCCTGGCCACGAAGGTCTTCGGCCGGATGGGCGACTGGCCGAATCAGTCTCGATTGTCGGCACTGCACATCAAGCGGGCCTGCGAGGACAGCCTGCGGCGCCTTCAGACTGACTGTATCGACCTCTATCAGATGCACCACATCGATCGGGAGACGCCGTGGGAAGAAATCTGGCAGGCGATGGAGCAGTTGGTCCGGGAAGGCAAGATTCTCTATGTGGGCAGCAGCAATTTTGCCGGCTGGCACATCGCTCAGGCGCAGGAATTGGCACGCAGCCGCCACTTCCTCGGTCTCGTGTCAGAGCAGAGTCTCTATAATTTGAACGAGCGGACAATCGAGTTAGAAGTGATCCCTGCCTGCGAGACCTATGGCATCGGGTTGATTCCCTGGAGCCCGCTCGCGAGAGGGCTGCTGGCCGGAGCCTTAGAACCGGCGACGGTCGGTCGACGTGCAGATGAGGATCTCAAAAAGGATATCGAGAAATATCGTCCCAGGCTGGAGGCCTACGCTTCGCTCTGCACACAACTCGGCGAGCGGCAGGCCGATGTGGCGCTCGCCTGGTTGTTGCACCAAAAGGCCGTCACGTCGCCGATTATCGGACCACGCACGATAGAGCAATTGAACGGCACGATGCGCGTCCTGAATCTCACCTTGAGCAAGGAAACCTTGAAACAACTCGACCACATCTTTCCCGGCCCAGGCAAGCCTGCACCAGAAGCCTATGCCTGGTGACAACGGCCAAACCTGGGAGGGGCTGCATCGTTGCCTGCTGAAACAAGAGGGATGGAAGACATGCGTGACAAGCGAGGCGGAGTCAATGGCCTCTGCATCATTCTCGACCCATCATTCTGTCCTAATCGCTCCCTCACTGATGTGCTGAAGGAAGCCGCTACGGCAGGCGCACGGGTGTTTCAGTATCGGAATAAGTCCGCCTCGATGAAGGAGGCTTATGCTGAAGCGTT
>DATEPD010000401.1:0-2112 GCA_035273365.1 Nitrospiraceae bacterium
CCATATCGTCGATGAAGTGATCCCGGAACCGCTCGGGGGCGCTCATCGAGACCTCAATGCCATGACCGAACGTGTGGCCAAATCCCTCAGCAACCAACTTGCTCAGCTCAACGACCTGACCCTCCCTCAATTACTGGCTCAACGTGATGAAAAGTATCGATCGATCGGAGCCATTAACGGACTCGCCGTCGCTACTCGATAAACACCCGACCCATAGATACCCAATCACTCAAACAGCACTCCTGTGTGAAGGTTTCTTGATCGTGTGCCACACTGCAGCCCCAGTACCCGCCACTCGACCCATGGCAAAACAGGCGGTCAGAAGATAGCCTCCGGTCGGCGCCTCCCAATCCAACATTTCTCCCGCGCAAAAGACGCCTGGCAACGTACGGATCATCAACCGTTCGTCGAGCGCTTCGAACGGAATTCCACCAGCCGTACTGATCGCCTCCTCCAGCGGTCGCGGTGCGATAAGTCGCAACGGCAAGGATTTGATCACCGCAGCCAAACGAGCCGGGTCCGCGAAATCTTCCTTTGAAACCACTTCGCGAAGCAGTCCCGCTTTTACTCCTACGATATGCGCCTGGCGTTGAAGATGAGCGGCCATTGTGCGTTTGCCGCGCGGCCGCGATAAGTCGTGGATCAGGCGCGGGACATCGCGATCGGGAGTCAGATCCAGACGTAAGATGGCCATACCCTTCGCCAGAATCTCGTCGCGAAGAGAGCCGGATACCGCATAGATCACGCCACCTTCCACACCGGTCTCCGTGATCACGAATTCTCCCGGATGCCAGGATTCAGCGCCGACATCATTCCGCATCACGACCGCCACCGACTTGACCGGGTGACCGGCAAACTTTGCCCGAAAATGCTCGCTCCAGCCCACGTCAAAGCCGCAGTTCGACGGTAGCAACGGCGCAATGTGAAGCCCGCGTTTAGCCAATACGGGCACCCACGAAGCATCGGAGCCAAGCTTCGGCCAGCTACCTCCACCAAGTGCAAGGACCACCGCATCGGCCTGGACAGAGCGGACTCCCTCCGCTGTGGAAAAATGCAGAGCCCCCTGCTCGCCCCAGCCGATCCATCGATGACGCATGTGGAATCGCACACCGGCTTGGCGTAACCGGCGAAGCCACGTACGCAGCAACGGAGCGGCTTTGAGATCGGTAGGAAACACGCGCCCGGAAGAGCCCACAAATGTATCGATGCCGAGACCGCGGGCCCAGGCCCGAAGCGCATCAGGTCCGAACGACGAGAGTAACGGCGTGATCTGCGCTCGCCGTATTCCATAGCGCGAGAGAAACGTCTGAGAAGGTTCAGAGTGCGTAAGATTCAAGCCCCCCTTTCCAGCCAGGAGAAACTTGCGACCGACCGATGCCATGGCGTCATAGAGATCGACCTGAGCGCCGGCAGCACTGGCCGATTCCGCAGCCATCAGCCCGGCCGGCCCTCCCCCTATAATGGCAATTGTCATCTGTATCCCTCTGATTGCGCCTGGTGAAAGGCAAGAACTAACAGGTTTCTCTTGTCTATCTGGTCTATTGGGTTTGTCTGAGTAAACTCGACTCACCAGATGAACAAAACAAACCAGATGAACCAGATCAACTCGTATGCCTCGCGGGACGCTACATGCAGATATGGGGACGGTCAAGTACGGGATTGGCGGGCACAAACATATAAAGATTTCCATCCAGACAGGCTATACTCTCACCGAACGATGGATGAGCAAGAGCCCATACAAGTGGTTGAGCTTCGGATCAGTTACCGCTATGCCACTGGCCACCCCTGGGTAGTGCAAGCCATCGGAGGATTCTTATCCGCGTATTTCATGGAGCATCCAGGGTTTCGCGTGCAACGACACATCGAAGAACTGGAGTCAGGCACACACCTATGGATATGCGAGGTCCCTCCCAACATGAAATTCCTCAGACTCCTGAGGCGACTGAAGGAAGATATTCCCCCCTGCCAGGCCAAAGAGATCGCCACCGATCTGCCTGCGCGACCCCGCTATCTCATCGATTGCCCAGAGTAAGACCAGCGCCAAGCATCAGCGCTCATCATGCGACGAGTACAAGTGGGCCGCCAACAATAACACAGGCGTAACGAGACACA
>DATEPD010000402.1:0-6080 GCA_035273365.1 Nitrospiraceae bacterium
TTCTCCGCATACTCGTGCCGAACGACTTGGAATGGGATCGGCACCTCGATACGAATCCCCAGTTCTTCGAACAACTCCCGTCTTAGACATTCTTCCAATGTTTCACCCTGCTCACATTTCCCTCCCGGAAACTCCCAGAACCCTGCCAAGTGCACCCCCGGATTCCGTCGGGCGATCAAGTAGCGCCCCTCACGATAGACAAGACCGGCGGCGACTTCAACGACCTTCATGGCGCACCGCCGCCCTTCGAGACTTGTGATCGAACGGATACGTCTTGCAAAATGATTTCATCGGACATTGCTGGCAGGATGGATTTCTTGCCGTACAGCAGGTTGCCCCAAAATCCATGATCGCCTGGTTAAAGTCATAGCCCCTCCCACTTGGAATTAGAGCTTCCGACAATTGCCAAAGCCTCGGTTTTTGGGTTTTGGGATCGCCCTTCGCAATGAACATCCGATAAATAACCCGAATGACATTCGTATCCAGAATCGGCGCATCCTCATTGAACGCAAACGACCGAATCGCACCTGCCGTATATCGTCCGATTCCCTTGAACGACAGCAGTTCATCCGCATCGCTTGGAAGCCGACCCCCATACCGCTCCACCGTCTCACACGCGATACTATGCAATCGCTCTGGCCGAATATTGTAGCCAAGCGGGTACCATGTCTTCTTCACATCAGAGACCGGGGCATCAGCCAACTCTTCAAAGCTTGGGTAGCGGTCTAGAAACTCGTGGTACTTCGGGATCACCCGATCGACCTGAGTCTGTTGCAACATCACTTCAGAGACCAAAATGTGATAAGGATCGGAGGTCTTTCGCCATGGCAGATCGCGACCATGTGTCTCGTACCACTTTAACAACCGAGTCTGAAAACGGCGTTTCTGCGAAGCGTCAAGCACCAAGAACTTCTTCGATCTCTTCTTCCTGCGTTGAGCGTTTGTTCGAGGATCAGGGGTGGTGGGCATGACAACGACAATCCAATGGCGGCATTCTAGAAGTGCACCCAACGAAAATCAAATGGCAATCAGATGGAATAAGTGCGGTGGCAGTGACCCGTCAGGCCCTCCCTAATCTCCTCTCCAGACTTACTGCGAGCCAAAAGATCCAAAGTTCTCTATTCCTTTGACAACTGCCCGTTCACCGACTAGCCTTTCCAAAAGGCGAGGAGAATGTCAGCGGGAACTTCACAGGAAGGCATCTTGAAAACCAGACGCCTTTTGAGAGTGCGTCAATGACAGACCTTACGTCAGAAGAGAGGAAGTACGTTCGCTATCAGGCGGAACTCCCTGCGACATTCGAAGGCGATCATGCTGGAATTGGGATCGTATATAACCTCGGGATGGGTGGCTGCAAGATCGTCAGCGACCACGCGGTGAAAAATGGAGATCTTCTTACCGTACACCTCAAGATCCCACAACAGGCTACAGCCATTACCATCCGAGCCGCCGCAGTCCAATGGATACTGGAACTCGAGTTCGGCGTAGAATTTCTTGAGATGCAGGTGCTGGAACGAGACCGTCTGGAGCAATTTCTGTCAACCCAGGTGAACGTCGCCCCATAAGGAATCGCTCAAAGGACCGCTATGGTCACCAGAAAATATCCACGATTCTCGGTGTCGCTCTCCAGCACTTTAGTGTATAAGGATCACTTCCGCCATACAGGGTCCGTTCTAAACCTTTCGGCCAAGGGATGCGC
Organism: Nitrospiraceae bacterium; assembly: GCA_035273365.1. Classification (GTDB taxonomy): domain Bacteria; phylum Nitrospirota; class Nitrospiria; order Nitrospirales; family Nitrospiraceae; genus Palsa-1315. The sequence continues at coordinate 1,700 of DATEPD010000402.1, forward strand.
CGTCACCAGTATCATCAGCCCCTTTACCGGCATGCAACTAACGGTGGAATTGCATGTCCCAGGTGAATCAAACCCCATCGAGATCAACAATGCCGCAGTCCGCTGGGCCGGGTCTGCAGGCATCGGCTTGGAGTTCCTGACGGTAGCGCCACTGCATCAAAACCGATTGGACCGCATGATCCAGCGGCTCCACCCCAAGACCGACCCTCAATAAAGGTATCTATTTCTTTGACAACCTCGCATTCACCAACTAATCTTTCCTGACGCAAAGGCAATATTAATGGGAACCTCATTGCGAGGCTGCGTGAGAAACAGATATGTCTTCAGGGACTTCGTATGACCAAACCGAGGCAGCACCTTCGCTATAAGGTAGAATTCCCTGCGACCTTCGCGGGCGATCATGCCGGGATGGGGATCGTCTACAATCTCGGGATAGGTGGCTGCAAGATGGTCAGCCATCGTAAGGTCAAGTGTGGCGATCTCCTCTCAGTGCATCTGAATGTTCCGGAACAAAACACTCCCATTTCCATTCTCGCCGCCAAAGTCCAGTGGGTCCTGGAACATGGGTTTGGGGTAGAATTCCTTGAAATACAGAAGGTGGAACAGGCCCGCCTGGAACGATATCTCGATGCCCAAGCCCACATCGCGACATAGTTGCATTTTAGGTACTCGCCTCCGTATCCTCCGTCTTGATGAACATCTCGCAACTCTCCCAGGAACAATTTAAAAAACTCGTGCACGGCATGGTCGACGATCGCCTGCGCGAGCTACTCGGCGATCCTGACCTCGGACTCCAACTTGGCGATGCCCTGCGCGCCCGCCTGAAAGAGTCTTTATCCAGTAAAGAAAGACTATCCGGTGAGAACGTCGCGGAGCAGCTCGGCCTCCGCTGGTAAGGACGATATGGCCTGGTATCAGCTTGCCTACCGCCCGGCAATCATCAAAGACCTTGCGAATCTCGAGCCGTCCATGGCACAGCGGCTTATGGATAAGACCAAATGGATCGCCTCCAACATCGATAACTTGCGCCACGAACCGATCTCGCCGGACCTGCCGGGTCTTTCCAAATATGCGGTCGAAGACTGGCGAATTTTTTACTCAATCGACCGGGACGATCAGCTGGTCGATATTCACGGCTTTGTTCGCCAGGGAAAGCTCCGTTCATGATTGCCGTCACCGATGCTGCCATCGCAAAGCTGAAAGCGATTCAGGTCCATCACCCTGAAGATCCGATCGTCAGGATTTCCGTGCGCGACGTGGACGATTCACGCTTGAGCTTCAGTATCACCTTGGAGGCAAACACCCAGCCTGACGATGCCATTCAGCAAGTCGATGGCCTCACGATTGCGGTGGATCAGCGAAGTGCGCCACGGATGGAAGGCGTGACTGTAGACTATTCCGAGACCGGCGGCTTCCGCTTTCTGCATGGTGGCGAAGGCCTTAGCATGCCGCTACTCACAATTCCGACACTCAATTGATAGAGCGGTCTAGAGAAGGCTAAGGTCGAGGTTAAGGTTAAGCGTTGATCAGGCTCTTTGTGTTCTCAACCTTGACCTGAACCTTAACCTTCTGACTCCTGGCTCCTGGACGCCCGTTTCAGCATCCTGCTATCAGCAGAGGCGGTCAGGCAAGCTGGCCACATGTACCTGAAACTCGCCCCGCGCCACATCGTCGACATAGCGGCGCAAGGCGTCCTTCACCACGGGAAATGCGATCTTGTCCCAGGGAATGGCAGAGAGTGAGAATAACTGGACCTCGAGGCTTTCCTCACCCGCCCCGAAATCGGGAGACTGCATCGGCCCTCGAAACACCAGGTAGGTCTGGCCGATGTGCGGGAGACTCAAAACCGCAAAGAGGCTGATGCGCTCTACCTGAGCTTGTGCTTCTTCGAAAGTCTCGCGAGCGGCCGCCTGCTCCGTGCTCTCCCCGATTTCCATAAAGCCGGCAGGAAAGGTCCAGAGACCGGACCTAGGTTCAATCGCCCGCCGGCAGAGGAGAATGTGGCTCTCCCACTCTGGGATACAACCTGCGACGATCTTTGGATTATGGTAATGAATGGCCAGGCAGGTATCGCAGACAAACCGAGGCAGATTGTCGCCGGCAGGAACTTTCTTCGTAACTGGAGCACCGCAGGCACTGCAATAGTTCATGATAATACGATGATAAGTGACGAGTGACCCGTGAAAAGTGAATACTGTTTCTCACTAGTCGCGCGCGCCTCGCCAGTCGCGCAAGTCTCGCGTATTTATGAGCATGGATAGCACAAAACGACGGTTCTTTGCACCCTGCCCTCGCGGGCTCGAAGGCACGCTCGAAGCAGAGCTCCATGGCCTCGGCGTGCCGGCGACGACCAAGACAGATGGGGGGATCGCCTTTCAAGCTCCCTGGTCGACCATGTACTGGGTGAATCTCAAGAGTCATATCGCGAGCCGCGTCCTCTGGGAAGTCGGACAGAGCCCCTATCGTTCAGAAGACGACGTCTACCGCGCGGCCTATGCACTCGCCTGGCCCGATTGGTTTGCGCCGTCGCAGACGATCAAGGTCAAGGTCAGCGCGCGCCGTTGTCCCCTTCCCAGCCTGGACTTTCTCACCCTCAGGATCAAAGACGCCGTCTGCGATAAATTTGTCGCCACGCGCCGCAAGAGACCCAGCGTCAACACAGAGCAGCCGAACATTCGACTCGACGCCTTTCTCGACCAGCACACCATCACATTCTATCTGGACACATCCGGCGAACCCCTCTTCAAACGTGGCCATCGCATGGTCTCCGTCGAAGCGCCGCTGAGAGAAAATCTGGCCGCAGGGATTCTTCGACTGGCAGGCTGGACCTCCAAGGAAGTGTTGCTCGATCCCATGTGCGGAGGCGGGACTATCCCACTCGAAGCAGCCTTGATGGCCCGCCAGATCCCGCCTGGTATTTCACGAAACTTTGGGTTCGAACGGCTGCTCGTCCACGATGCCCAACGCTGGGGCCATCTACGCGAAGCAGCCCGGAACAAACAATTGGCCGAGGTACCGGCCGCCATCTATGCTTCCGACCATGACCCCGCAATGGTGAAGATCGCGCAGCGGACGTTTCAAGGCGCAGGGGTCGGCATCGACATTCGTCTGAAGCAAAACGATATTCTCGAACTCGAAGCGCCGGCTGACCAGGGCGTCATGGTGATCAATCCTCCCTATGGAGTTCGCCTCAGCCAACCGGATGAACTCGAGTCGTTCTACCCCAAGCTTGGTGATTGGCTGAAGCAGCGGTTCACCGGATGGCGCGCCTACGTGCTGACGGGCGATGCCCGCGTACCGAAACTGATCGGCCTGGCCCCCTCGAAACGGATTCCCCTCTTCAACGGCTCCTTGGAATGCCGGCTCTATGAATTTCTCATCGTCCAAGGCGGAGCCAGACGCCGACTCGTTCCGCCGGCGCAGACCTAGCACGACCTGCCCATCCCAATTGAGTTGACCTCAACACCAGGGTTTTTCCTAGGCCTATACTCTCTCCATGAAGCCTATTGTGTCTTAGCTCGTGTCGCGAAACATGCGAGCAAGGCGCGCTCTATAGCTCCTGGCTCGAAAAGAATCGCCCGCGTAGCCCTTGCTTTCAGCAGGAGCCAGGTTGGTCGGATACGCGCCGTTGACGAGTTAATAATCGACGGCTCAGAATTAGGGCCAGCATTTTCCCGAGAGGAGGGTTGAGAAGATGAGATTCCTCGCAGTTCATCCCGGTCCACTCATGTACACCAAGATCTATCTTCGCCTGGAACCACTCGGACTCGAGATGGTGGCCCAGGCCGCCCGCAAATCAGGGCATGACGTCCGCCTGATCGACCTGCAAGTAGAAACATGGAACGATTACCTAACGCTCATCAGAACCTGGAAGCCTGATGCCGTGGCATTCGGATGCAACTACCTGGCAAACGTGCCAGAGATCGTGGATCTCGCCAAGTTTACCAAGAAGGAATTATCCAATGTCTTTGTCTTCGTAGGTGGACATAGTGCGTCCTTTGTCGCGCGAGAGTTTTTGGAACATGGGAACGGCGCGATCGATTGCGTGCTCAAAGGCGAAGGGGAAGTGTCTGTCCCGAAGCTGCTGCTGGCCGTGGAGCATGACCGATCGGCAATCACGAAAGTCCCGGGGGTCGTGGCCTTAGACGGTGAGGGACCTGCGCCACAATTCGTCGAGAGCCTCGATGATGTGCGTCCTGCACGCGATCTGCTCCGGCTCCGGCACAAGTATTTCATCGGGGTCCTGGACCCCTGCGCCTCGATCGAGTTTGCGCGAGGCTGCCCCTGGGATTGCTCGTTCTGCAGCGCCTGGACCTTCTACGGTCGCAGCTATCGGACGGTCAGCACGGAAAAGGCCGTCGAGGAACTGGAGCGGGTTCAA
>DATEPD010000403.1:0-3253 GCA_035273365.1 Nitrospiraceae bacterium
ATCACACCACCGTGCTTGGACGACGCCAGGCAATTGCCGGAATCGAGCATGCGCTGATGGGCATGAAGGTCGGCGGCTATCGCAAAGTCCGCATAAGCCCGCACCTGGCGTATCGAGACAAGGGTATTCCCGAATTGATTCCCTCCAATGCGGTATTGGTCGTCGAGATCTGGTTGCGAGCAATCGCTCAAGAGCTTAAAGTCACTGCGTCATGAGCATACGGTCCCTCGCGCCCTGTCCTTCCAGTCCCAATTGTGTCTCGACCCAAGCTCAGGACGAGGGCCATGCGATCACGCCCATCCGTTATCGCAAGTCACGGGCCGAGGCAAAGGAGGCATTGAAAGAGATTGTGCGCTCATTGCCTCGCACCAGGCTCGTCGAGGAGGACGAGTCCTACCTGCACTATGAGTTCACCAGCCTCTTGCTTCGATTTGTGGATGATGTGGAATTTCTCTTCGACGATGAATTCAAGACCATCCACTTTCGCTCCGCTTCCCGTGCCGGCTACGGCGATCTGGGTGTAAACCGTAATCGCATGGAGCAAGTGCGCGCCCTTGTGAGAGAAAAACTGTAGCTTCTTTCAGCATTTTTCTTTGGAGAGAGTGAGGCTGTTGGTATGATCTCGCAGATTGGGAGACGCATATGGGATTTAACCGGAAGGGATCACGCATTGAAGTCAGCCGAGGCGGCCGTCTGCAGCGGGGATCGCTTTCAGCGCCGTGCAAGATTCTGGATGTCAGCGAGACTGGTGTCCGGATCGAGAGCCGCTTGTTCGTGAAGAGCGGCGATGCGCTCCAACTCGTGATCGAGCTTGAGCAGGGGAGAACGCTGACGTGTGGTTTGCAAGTCGTTCACGTGCGTTCCCCGAGGTTCGGCACGAAAATCACCTCGATCAGTCCGGAGGACAGGGAACGGCTGGCCCATATCCTTGACGATCACGTGCAGACCAGTCTTTCACGCCGGTAACCGTTCTTGTTCATTTGGTTTGTTGGGTTTGTCTGGTTTTTTGGTTGAACGAAACCGACCAGATGAACCAAATCAACAAAACAAACCAGATCAACCAGACAGACCGGGTTTTAGTGCGCGGGGCTTGGTGGTTTTGGTCCGAGCCTGGTGGTGTGCTGAAAGATGCATTTCGGACAGGTGTAGTGGACGAACTGCCTACCGCCGACAAGACGCTTTTTCATCGGCACCCGACACCAGGTGCAGAGGCGATCGGGAAGGTCGGCTGAAAGCGGAGTCTGATTCGGTGTTGATGGAATGATAGTAGCCATGTGGGACATTCTCTCCGACCGCTGAGAACCTTGTCAAACGATAGAGCGCTCCCCTGAATGCCTCGGTGTGAAAAAAAGTTTCACCATTTCCCCTGATGTGAAAAGTTTCGTGGTATAGTCCGAAATAGCGGTTCACCGGTACAGCTTTTTCACCCTCTTAACAGAAAGGTGTACAATCTCTATGAGTAGCCCGACTGATTCCGAGTCTGTGATCTTTCCACCCGAGTCCCCAGTAGCCGCTTCCTTTGCCTCCCAGGATATGGTGGGTGAAGGGAAGGCGTGGGGACTCTGTACCGCCGTTGACCTCCAAGATTGTCACCCCGACCTAATCCGCAATGCCGACCATATCCGTCGCTATGTCGTTGAGCTGTGTGAGGTCATCGACATGAAGCGTTTTGGCGAATGCCAGGTCGTCGATTTCGGCTCAGGCCGCGTCGCCGGCTATTCCATGGTGCAACTCATCTCGACCTCGTTGATCAGCGGCCATTTTGCGAATGATACGAACAATGCCTACCTCGACATTTTCAGCTGCAAGGGTTATGACCCTGCCGTCGTCGAGGCATTCTCCAAAGACTTTTTCGGCGCGCGTCGCAGTACCGCGACGGTCACACTCCGTTACTAGGATGGGACCGGGGGCGGCGTCGGCGCGGCTCCCGGTATCGATCCAAGAGGTACTCTCCTTCCGACGAGCCATGACTCCCATCACTGTCAAAGAGTTCTTTCAGCGTCTTCCAGGGCTGCTTGATTCAGATGCCGCCGAAGATCTTGATGCTGTCTACCAATTCGACCTGAGCGGCGCACAGGGCGGGCAGTTTATTCTCACGATCCGGGAAGGGGCCTGTCAGGTTACAGAGGGCATGCACGCGGACCCGCACGTCGTGCTCTCGATGTCGGGAGAGGATTGCATCAAAGTTCTGAAGGGTCAGTTGAGCGGAACAGCCGTTGCCATGTCGGGCAGGCTCAAGGTCAGCGGAGACCTTGGCTTGGCGATGCAGCTGAAGGCGCTCTTTCCGACTGTCAGTTAATCTACCAGCTTCGTGAAGCAGGGTGAGGTCAAGGTTGAGGAAGATCTCAGGTTGTCACCTTAGCCTCAACCTTAACCTTCTCCGCGCTGGCTGACTGTTTCAGCATCCTGCTATCGGCCAGCCGGTGCCTGTCCATGCTCTGCCGGTATCCAGTCGGCATCCTCCGGGGTCCTGTCTGCATGGCGGGGGAACCGTTCCTCTAAGATCACGTAAACTGTCGGGACGAGAAAAAGGGTGAGGACCGTCGACACGCTGAGTCCTCCGACGACCGCGCGTGCCAATGGGGCGTTCGTTTCACCGCCGGTTCCCCAGCCGATAGCCATGGGAAGCAACCCTAGGACGGTTGCAAGGGAAGTCATGAGAATGGGCCGGAGTCGCGTCCGCGCGGCAGTGACTGCCGCGTCGTGTAACTCCCTCCCTCGCCGTCGCAGTACATTCGTATAATCGACTAATAGGACACCATTTGAGACCACGATGCCCAGCATCATGATGATACCCATCATCGACGTGGTGGAGAGGGTAGTTTCGGTCAGAAAAAGGATCAAGATCACACCCGGGAAGCCCATCGGGACCGAAAACATGATGACGAAGGGATCGATCAGCGATTTGAACTGAGCGGCCATCACCATGTACACGAGGATCAGTGCCAGAATCGTGGCAAACAGCAAGCCTTCAAATGTTTCTCTCTGTTGTTGAATCTGGCCGGCCAACCGGATGCTGAAGCCGGGAGGGAGCTGGAGCGTGGCAAAGGCTGCCTCCAAGTCGGTGGCGATGGCCCCGAGGTCCCGATCTACGGGGTTCGCAGTCACATGGATCACCCGCTGAAAGTATTTGCGGTCGATCTTCACCGGTCCGGCATTGAGCTTGAGCGAGGCGACATTTTTGAGAAGGACCGGTTCTCCGGTTCGTGTGGTGAGAATGATGTTCTCGATTGCGGTGAGGTCCTTGCGGTGT
>DATEPD010000404.1:0-2553 GCA_035273365.1 Nitrospiraceae bacterium
CCCCGGCGCGCCAGACGCGTCGTTTCCCGGGCAAGGCCGTAGCGAGTGACTGGCCGAGGCGTACCCTCTGGGGCGCACGGTGCGACGAATAAGGAGCACCACGTCTGTGCGCGCCGCCGAGTCGGTGAGGCAGTCGGGTCCCCGTTGAGGATTGTTTCGAGCCGAGAACGAAGTTGGGGGCCTTTTTCAGCAGCCTGCTAGTGGTAGGATTCGGAGTCGCTAGGAAACTTGCCCTGCTCAACCTCTTCCTTGTAGCGTCGGAGCGCTTGGAGCGCATCGGCCTTGAGGTGAGCGTATGGTCTGACGAACTTGGGCACAAAGTCATCGAAGAGACCGAGGAGATCATAGAGGACCAGCACCTGGCCGTCGCAGTGAGGGCCTGCACCGATGCCGATGGTGGGAATGGAAATGGAATGGGTGATGGTCTTGGCCAACTGCGCGGGAATGGCCTCGAGAACCAGCGCAAACGCCCCGGCTTCCTCAAGGGCCTTCGCATCATCGAGCAACGTGGTTGCCTGATCCTTTCCTTTCCCTTGAACCTTATATCCACCGAGAACATGAACCGATTGTGGGGTCATGCCGAGATGCCCCATCACTGGAATACCGATGCTGGTCATTGCCGCCACCTGATCAACCACAGCCGCGCCCCCTTCCAATTTGACTGCGTGAGCCCCAGCCTGTAGAAACCTTCCCGCATTGCGACGTGCGTCTTCCTGGCTGGCTTGATAGGACATGAAAGGCATATCACCGATCACGAGCGCTCGTTGAGCTGCCGCGGCCACAAGCTTCGTGTGATAGAGCATATCGTCCATCGTCACCGAGAGCGTATTGGCCTTCCCCTGCACCACCACACCGAGTGAATCCCCGATCAGGATCGTTTCAATCCCGGCCTGTTCGACAATGCGTGTGAACAGCGCATCGTAAGCCGTGACGACGATGAGCTTCTTTCTGTCGCGTTTGTGCTGCTGAAATTCGGGAATCGTCATCAGCCCACTTCTGCTTTTGTGATGATCTCAGCCAGCCGGTGTGTGGCCTTGATCGCCATAATATGGACCCCGTCGCAGTGCGGCCGCACCGCCTTGATCGTTCGCACCGCGATGTCCACCCCCACCTCTTCTGCGCGCTCGGGACCGGCGGCCCTGAGTTCGTCGATCATCTCCTGAGGGACTGACACGCCAGGAATATTGGCATTCATGAACTCCGCCATCTTGGCATTCCGCAGGAGAAGAATGCCCGCCAGCACCTTCACCTTGAAGGGACGTACCGTCTGCATGAAGGACTCAAATTGCTCTGCGTGGTAAATTGCTTGCGTCTGAAAAAATTGAGCACCCGCTTTCACCTTCACTTCAAACTTGGCGAGCATGGGGCCCAGCGGGTCGGCCTCCGGAGTGACCGCCGCCCCGATGGTGAACTGCGTCGCACCATCTAGCTTGTTTCCCACAAAATCACGCCCGTTATTGAGTCCTTGCACGAGCTGTATGACTTGGACGGAATCCAAATCATAGACCGGCTTCGCTTCCTTGTGATCTCCGACAGTCGGATAGTCCCCGGTGAGACACAGAATATTGTGGATGCCGAGCATGGAGGCACCCATGAGGTCCGACTGCATCGCAATTCGATTCCGATCACGACAGGTCATTTGCATTACTGGATCATGACCGAGTTCGTAGAGGAGCCGGCAGACAGGGAGAGACCCGGCCCGCACAATGGCGGCCGTGTTATCCGTGACATTGACCCCATGTACTCGCCCCACCAACCGTTTGGCATTCTCTAACACGCCAGAAATGTTGGTGCCTTTGGGGGGATTGTACTCAATCGTGACAGCAAACTGTCCCTGATCAAGTACCTCTCGTAATCGCCTCGGCTCCCGACTCATCTTCTTTCCGTACCCCCGTACACTTTACCCGCTGTTGTAGGAGGATTGGGGGGTCCCTACTGCGCGCATTGACCGAGCACATTCTGATTGTGCGCGGGCAGCGAGCAAGGGAGCCCTCATCCTTCTACAACATCTTCGCCATTCTCTTCGCAGACTCCACCGTGTTGTCCAGCAGCATCGCAATCGTCATCGGCCCGACACCCCCTGGCACAGGACTGATCCAGCCTGCTTTCTGGCTGACCGACTCAAAATCTACATCGCCGCACAATTTACCTTCGGGAGTTTTGTTTGTTCCGACATCGATGACAACCGCGCCATCTCGCACCATATCGGCCGTGACAAACTTGGCTTTCCCAATCGCGACCAGTAGCAGCTCGGCTTCGCGACAGACCGCCGACAAATCCTTCGTCTTGGAGTGACAAATCGTCACCGTGGCATTGCGCTGAAGCAACATGAGCGCCAATGGCTTGCCCACAATGTTGCTCCGTCCCAATACGACGGCGCGCTTCCCTTCGATACTCACACCGGTTGATTCAATCATCTTGATGACGCCCTTCGGCGTGCAGGCTTCAAACACAGGATGCCCCTCAACAAGCCGACCAAAATTGTATGGGTGAAACCCGTCTGCGTCCTTGTCTGGCGACACCGCTTCGAGCACGACTTTGCTGTCGATATGC
>DATEPD010000405.1:0-2585 GCA_035273365.1 Nitrospiraceae bacterium
GGGCAGACCATATCGGAGTAGATCTCCACGTACATCCTGGATTCCTTCACGTTCTGCTCCTGTCTCAACTCAAATGCCCCATCTTGCCGGCCTGATAATCGTTCACAGCCTGGACCAGTTCTGCTTTCGTAGTCATCACGAACGGTCCGTAGCGGGCTATGGGCTCGTGGATTTCTTCGCCCGCCATGACCAGAATCGTGGCGTCCTCTTCTGCACGGATCGCCACCGGCTTTCCAGTCGAGACAAAAACCGCCAGTTCGGCCTCCGATAACCTGTGCGATCCCTCGACGGAAGCCCGACCATTGAGGATCAACAGACCGACATTGTACCCGTTCGGAATCTGCAACGGCATCGAATGTCCCGCGAGTAGACGTACATCGTACAATTCGACGGGTGTGAATGTCTTCGCCGGGCCTTTCGCACCTCCAACCGACCCCGCAATCACACGAAGTGAACCGGCTCCCCCGTCCAACTCGACGACCGGAATCTCATCGCTCACAATCGTTTGATAGCCTGGCATGGACATCTTGAACGCTTTGGGCAGATTGACCCACAATTGAATCGCCTGCAGCGTCCCACCCCGCTTCGCCCAGTCACGTTCATGCATCTCTTCATGGACGATACCCGACGCCGCGGTCATCCACTGCACATCGCCTGGACCAATCACGCCGGAATTGCCTGCCGAATCACGATGAGCCACAATGCCCTGATACACGATCGTGACGGTTTCGAACCCACGGTGCGGATGTTCGCCGACCCCTCGCGGGGTGTCCGTAGCCGGATAGAACGTGGGCCCCGCATAATCCAGCATGATAAACGGGCTTAGCGCTCGGTCCAGATCGTTGCTCGGAAAGAGATTTCGCACGTGAAATCCGTCCCCGACGACGTGCTGAGAGCCCGGTCGATAGACCTTTATCTGTTGCGCGTTCTGTACATTGGTTACCGGCATTGTCTCTCTCATGTCACCCTCTCTTTCTCCCCAACTGCCACAGGCAGCCTCGACTGTCCGACATGGGGGTTCGTCTTCGCCCTCATCTATATCCGGGCACTTGTCCGATACTTGGCTCGTGATTCACACTATGATAATCCTAGTTAGAACTAAGTCAACAGGGAAATATCTCGCTGCCATTCTTTCGTGAAATCAAGCGTGCGATCAATCGGTTCGACCGAGGTAGGATAACAAGAGTGGGGGCTTAGCGATCGCGCCGCGACCCCTTCATCGCCCGTTCCACTTCACGGCTGGCTTCTCGCTTCTTGATGGCTTCCCGGCGGTCATGCTGCTTCTTGCCCTTGGCCAACCCGAGTTCGACCTTGGCCAGGCCTCGTTTGGAGAAATAAATGCGGAGCGGAATAAGTGTGAGCCCCTGCTGTTGGGTCTTGCCCAGGAGCTTATTGATCTCCTTACGGTGGAGAAGCAGTTTTCGAGTACGGAGAGGTTCGTGATTCATGATATTGCCGTGGCTGTACGGACTGATGTGGCAGTGGTGAAGAAATGCCTCGCCACCTTTCACGCTGGCGTAACTGTCTTGTAGATTCACACGCCCATCTCGTATGGATTTGACCTCGGTACCCTGGAGCATGATGCCTGCCTCGAACTTTTCTTCGATGAAATAGTCGTGATAGGCCTTGCGATTCGTGACGACCACCTTTGCAAAGCTGTCCTTCTCTTTTCCCATTCGGCGTCAGACTTTCACGTCCAGAAGTATGTCCTGTCAGCCTACCGTTCAAAATAGAAGGTGACCGAGAACTGGCTGCTGATTGCCACGGCTACTTTTGCTATGATGCCGCTATGCGTGGGCTTGGATCCATCGATTCTGTCTCCAGCGTCCTCGAAGGGTTGACTCGTCGCTTGGGCCTCGAATCGAAGATGCTCGAAAGCCGTTTTCGCCGGGACTGGGTTGCCATTGTCGGGGAACCTATCGCATCGAACACCTGGCCTGACCAGATTCGCTACAAAAGACTCTATCTCGTTGTCCGCAACAGTGTATGGTTGCATCAGCTCACGTTTCTCAAGCCGACACTTTTGGACAAACTCAACACGGTAGACGGCGGAGCACTCGTCACCGACATCGTGTTGCGCGTGGGAGAACTCCCGGAAACCGGTCATATATCCGCGTTGCCCGAGGCCCTTCGTGCGACGCCTTCACGAACGAGCGACGCACTGCTCGCGGAAATTTCGACGCACGTCACCGCCATCCAAGATCCGATCATCAGGAATCAGCTCGCCCAGCTCATGGCGCAGGCGTTGGCTCAACCGCAGGGGCCGAAGGCTGGCTCAGCGGTCCCTTAAAGAGTTGGCGGGTACTCGCTTGCGTCGCCGCCGTATCCGGGCCATCCAATAGCGGACCAATCCGTCCTTCTTCTTCCGATTCGGTCAGCCGGTACAACCCCCTCAAGGATCTTTGAAATCCTCCACGATCCTCCCCGGTCAGATACTTGTGCAGCACCGCCGGCTCCGTCCAGGCATTGTCGGAGAAGATGTAGATGGTGAGGCGGCGGTAGTGATCGCCCGGCCTGTCGGGCGTCGTCGGATTGATTTTCATCGGCTCGAACTTTCTCGACTCACGACCGGTTTTCCGAAAGCG
>DATEPD010000406.1:0-4218 GCA_035273365.1 Nitrospiraceae bacterium
CAGCCGTTGCTCCAAGCATCACGCCCAATCAGGCTCAGAGCAATGGGGAAACTGGAACAGTTGTTCCATGCTCTTTCGGTTGAAGCGAAGAAGGTGTTGGCCGGGATCGAGGAGGGCAAGAAAGCCTATAAAGACTTGAGCTTAAACTAGCCAAGGTCTTCCGGGCTGGTCTTGGTCCCTAGTGAAGAGGGGTAGCCCATTTGGGCGCCCCTCTTTTATTGTGCTTCAGTCTTCAAGAGCTTGAGAAGGCGGTCCTGTTGTACCAGACAATGGCTCAGCGAAGTAGGGCGCTCGGCATTCGCTTCTATCATTCCCTTCTTTTGGAGATGGGAATGTATCAGGGTTAGTTGATCTCGGTTCGTCTTTTTGCTCCTATGCCAAGATTTGGTCTCGTAGACCGCCGTAAACGAATGTACGAACCAGGTCCTTTGTATAAAATTCATGGGGGAACCCAAGATCAATCCGGCTTGCCTCGTCCAGTGTCTTGACCTGGTCCTCTGAGAGTGTCAGGTTAAAGCTCGCGAGATTGTCCTGCAACTGAGAAAGTTTTCGCGCCCCGATGATGGGAATGACCGGCACAGGGCGGAAGCGAAGCCACGCCAGCGCAACCTGCGCCATGCTGCGATTGGTCTCATCGGACACAGTCTTGACCGCCTTTATAATGCGGTCGGTCCGCTGCTGCTCCGGCAGGAACTCCTTCATCATGTCGCTGCTCATACGGGCCGACTCGGATGACCCGTGACCGTGATATTTGCCGGTCAGTATGCCATTGGCCAGCGGTGACCAGGCGGTCACGCCGAGATTCAGCGCCTTGGCCATCGGGATCAACTCCCGCTCCACCGTTCGCTCAGTGAGGCTGTATTCAATCTGCAATCCGATGAAGGGCGACCACCCCCGGAGGTGCGCCAGGGTATTTGCCTGTGCGATCCACCATGCAGGAGCATCGGAGATACCCACATAGAGTACCTTGCCTGCGCGAACCAGGTGATCGAGCCCTCGCATAACCTCTTCGACTGGGGTGATCTGGTCCCAGATGTGCACCCAGTACAGATCGATATAATCGGTGCGCAGCCGCTTGAGACTCGCTTCCACTGCTTGCACCATATTTTTGCGGTGGTTGCCGGCTGCGTTCGGATCTGTGCCGGGAGTGGCATTGGTGTATTTCGTGGCCATCACCACACTTTGACGATGGTCCTTCATAAACTCACCGAGGAGTGATTCACTCGTCCCGTTCGTATACATGTTGGCCGTATCGAAGAAATTGCCCCCGGCCTCTCGGAACGCATAGTACACCTGTTGTGCCTCGCTCTTGCCCGAACCCCAGCCCCAATCTTCACCAAAGGTCATGGTGCCAAGGCAGGCTTCCGACACTCGTACCCCACTGTTACCTAGAAGTCGGTAGCGCATAGGAATCTCCTTTCGTCGTAATGCTCGATGGTTTTCCTTGAGCTCTAGTACGCTGCTCCAGTCAGATGAGATAGGGGATGTATCTTATTTGGTGATGGTGACCCATTTCACGCCAATACGCGAAACATATATAGGGATGGCGACTATCGCGGTCAACCTTCGACGGAAGTCTGGGCCGGCCTCGTAATCAAATTCAGCACAAATGTGATACGGGCCGGCTTTTAAGGTCCCGCTCTTAAATATTCCCTTTGCATCCGTCGTGACAAAAATTGGGTGGGTCTCAGGGGCAATCTTGCATTCAGGAATTCCTGGCACGTCTTCAACAATATGGAGATCGATGTCTGTGAGAGGAATCTTTCCGCCTGTCATGCTCCGAAATAATTGACCTTCAATTTCTCCACTCCAAGCGGAGTGGAAATTTCCATAAGTGAATCCGCAAAGAAACGACAGGATAAAAAAGAGATATTGTATCAATGCACATCTGCCCAGGGGACCTCTCTCTTCAGTGTGATGCCAGCATCTGTTCATAAGACTACAGCATGTGGCCTAGTTGTTCGTTATTCAAGTCTCTTCTACAGCTCGTATGCCTATAAATGCCGAGCAAAGACAGATTGTCTTGAATCCAACAACTTGCCATCACATTCTCGGAAAGTGTTACGCTCGCATTTCCCACTGTTTCAAGAAGTTAACCTGCGCTTTTGAACCGTATTCTGTCTTCACATGTCACAACTAGGCCCCTTCCTAGCTCTGTTGGCTCTTCGCGGCTCTTATAGTGAACTATACGGTGCGGGGAGGTAGTCACGCTGCTTCGGAACAACGCAAGGCAAGAGCTCTAAGCGCGGCGCTTTGTATCAGCTAGCAAATCGTTGAGGTTTCTATGGGCTATTGTTTCACCAACCATGAAACTGTTCCTGAGGGCATTAAGCGGATCGCGTGTGAGCAGTTGGACAAGGCGATTGCGCAGGCGAAACGAACGGCCAAGCAACGGGACGAGGCAATTCACGATGCGCGAGTGTCGATGAAAAAGGCGCGCGCGCTGCTACGGCTGGCACGCTCGAAACGCATGAATGATGTGTTTGGAAAGGAAATTCGATGCTATCGCGATGCCGGACGACTCCTCTCGGACATGCGCGATGCGGCCGTTATGATCGCAGCTCTTGATAAGCTCACCGAACACTATGCCGATCAATTGACTTCGAAAGCTTTCGATGAATTTCGGCGGCCTTTCGTCAAGACACGAAACACACAGTACTCCCTTAAGAACAAAGGCCTCGCGGAGATGGCACGACGGCTGAAATCGGCGCGACGACGAGTGGCAACATGGCCCCTTGATGACGACGGGTTCTGCGCGCTGCGCCAAGGATTACAGCATAGCTATAAAAGGGGGCGCATGGGCATGGCGCAAGCGCAGGCTGAACCATGCGTCGCGACCTTTCACGAATGGCGTAAGCGGGTGAAGGATTTATGGTATCAGGTGCGACTCCTGACGCCGACCTGGCCGGCAACGGTGAAAAATCTCGCCGATGAACTTGAACAATTAGCTGATTATTTGAGTGACGACCATGACCTCGCGATCTTGCGTCAACGGGTGCTTCAACAGTCGCCACAAGACCGGACGCAACAGGACGCACTCGTAGCCTTGATCGATCAACGACGCGGGGAACTCGAGGTGGAAGCTCACCGGCTAGGCGAGCGGATATATGTGGAGAGACCGAAGGACTTTGTACATCGCTTCGGGATGTATTGGCGGACATGGTCCTCAGAACCGAACGTAGAGCCGATCCCAGACGATGAACACGTGCCCTCTCGCCGGGAGGCCGCCTAGATGGTCACGCACACACAGGAGATTGAGCGTAAATGGTTAGTGCAGGATCTGCCGGGGCTTGGGAATCTGAATTGTCAACAGATCATCCAAGGCTATCTTGCGATCTCGTCGGACGGAGCCGAAATTCGGATCCGTCGCAAAGGCGACAAGTGCTTCGAGACTGTGAAGAGTCAGGGATGGCTTACGCGCGACGAACTTGAAGTGGAAATTTCACACGATCAGTTTCTCGCGCTGTGGCCTGCAACAGAGGGGCGCCGACTTGAAAAGTGCCGATATACGCTGTCAGAGAACGGCTATCAACTTGAACTTGATATCTATCAAGGTTCGCTCGAAGGGCTCGTGGTGGTCGAGGTTGAGTTCAAGTCCGCCGAAGAGAGCAAGCGATTTTCTCCGCCCACATGGTTTGGCCAAGAGGTCACCGATGATAAGCATTACAAGAACAGCAGCCTCGCATTGCATGGAAAATGTTATGTGCGTTGAAGGTGTTCTTGGATCACCTATGTTGTCTGGCTCCACAGCATACAACGAACTCCGACAAGTCGGGTCTGGGAGAAGAAACACCCGTGACACGTGGCGCTAGCGCGATTTGCTAGGCACTTTTGCGCCTTTGCGTCGCGCCTCCGACAGCCCGATCGCAATGGCTTGTTTTTTACTTTTCACTCCTTTGCCGCTCCTTCCGCTTTTTAAACTTCCTTCTTTGAGTTTGTGCATCGCTCGCCCCACCGACTTCTTCGCGCCTTTTCCATATCGTGGCATCGGTCACTCCTTTCAGAAAAAGGGGTCTTCAATCCTGAATCCCGAAACCCATAACTGGGTGCATTGCGTCCTCAGGGTTTCTTCCGCGTCTTTCCTCTTCGGTTCTTGGCTGAGCCGCCGACCTTGGCCAGCAGTTGCTCTTTCCGTTTGAGAACGTGCGCGCTAAGGTCCTCCCAGTCGATCGAGCTTTCTTCAGCTTTCGGGAGCATCTCACCTTCCTCCTCTTCAAT